>CAJOLR010000009.1 GCA_905235565.1 uncultured Bacteroidaceae bacterium
CCTTTCTGTCAATGAGATTCCATCGCATTATTGGCAATATCGGAGTGATTTTAACATTTTCAGCACTTTTCAGCACGTTTTTTTTCTTACTAAACAAATTATTGATTATCTATGCGGTAGTTTTATTCGATAAGACGAAAACAAAACCAACAGAGAACATTTTATTAACATAAAGAATTATCACTATGAGCAGAAAACAGATTTTGAGCATATTTCTCTTTATATTTTGCTCAACAAATGTAATGGCACAAGCGGATTTCTATTACTATAACGGTAATAAGATTCCTATCACTCTTAATGAGAATAAGGTTTGTATCAGCATACCTAAAGAATGTGATAACATAAGCCAGAAGATACAAAGAAAAGCCAATATACTGTCTACAGTTGCAGATGGGGCTTTTGATATCTTTGTTATTGCTAAGTCGGATTATGAGATTTTGAAGGCACAGGATTCATGGCAGGAAGACTCAAAGTCTGTAATTATAACTCCTAGTTATTTTTTAAATGAAAACACAGAAGCCGTAGTTACTCCATATCTGAACGTCGAATTAAAAAAAGAACAGGACTTAGACATGCTTAATTCATTTGTCCTGGACAATAATCTCAAGATCAAGGGTCATACTCCTAATTTGCCTTTATGGTATATTCTTTCTGTTACTCCAGAAAGTGAAAAGAATCCGTTGGAATATGCAAATCTATTGTTTGAAAGCGGAAATTATGTTGCTTCAGTACCAGATTTTGTTACTTTTCAGAGTTGGATTTCAGTCAACGGTCCTGTTGGGAAAGTAGAACTGGGTACTGTGTCGGACCAACTGATTGTCAAGAAAAAAGCTTCAGTATCTAAAGATAGGATTGCAGTCGCCATTTCAAACTCTATTCCGCAAGCGCAGATTAGTTGGATAACGGACGATGTATGTTCTGTTATTGCGGACAACCAGTCAATTGAGGATGGCCGCAATACTGTAATGTCAAATGATGATATCGTAAGCGTAAGATATGCTTATATAAGGAGGACCTATGCAGATCTGATGTCATTATATCCGGTTGAGAAGGTTGCATTGTACGGGTTTGATGATGAGATAAGCGTTGTCATAGATGAAAATAAGGTAAGTGAAGCGGAGCAACTGATAACATCATTGGGTTTTGAAACCAAGCAAGCCGATGTGAATAATGTCTTGCAGCGCTTTATCTATGTTTCTAAAGAATCTGATATAGTGGCAATTGCCAACTGGCTTTATGAGAGCGGTTGTTTCAAGGTGGCACGTCCGTCATCATACATTGTTTTAAAGGATATGGGTACGGTATCATTTGATAAGTCAACCCTTCCGTTCTATCATGGCTCAGACGGCAATAAGGTATATCTCTATAAGACACCAGGCAGGTTTACGGTAAAAAAAGGTAATGATACAGACAAGAGTGTAATTGAAACGATAATCGACGGATATTTGAGTCAACCGTCATATCGCTGGATTACAGACAATCTGTGTATTGTTGAAACAGAAGACCAGCTTGTGGATGCTGCCATTGCCAATATCAGGAACGAGGCATCGGTTATTAGTGCTAACCGCAATTATTTGATACCAGCAGAATATGAGCGCACCCTTAAGGAAGGTACAGATTACCCTGCAGATTATTGTTTTGATGAAAGGATAATACTCAAACTGAAAAGCGGAGTATCAGAATCTGTAAAGGATAGTTTGCGTAATGCCCGTTCTCTGACTGTAGTCAATGAGAACAGCGCTTATTACACTTGGGCCGCAGGTAAGACGGATGATATTCTGGCTCATTGCGCCGGATTATATGATAGTGGTTTGGTAGAATGGGCAGAGCCCAATTGGGTAACAGGCTTCAAGATTATCTGGCATGGTCAGACTGATACAACTACCGGTATAGATCAGCACATAACAGTGCAGGAGACAGGGATAAGCTACTATGATTTGACTGGCAGGAAGATGGAAAGCCCTAAGGGATTCACCATAGTCGTTACCAACTATTCTGATGGAAGTACAAAGGTTAAGAAAGTATTGTATTAACGCAGGTAAATAATAAAAAAGCGGGCTGACCTTCTCGGGCAGCCCGCTTTTTTATTGATGGAACTTAAGTAAAATCGACAAGGATTCTGAATACGCGGCTGGGAGCTTCCACCCATTTCTGCATGGCATGGAGCGCGTTCTCAGGTTTTACTACGGCCGATATAAGCTCATCCTTGGGGCAGGTGCCGCGCTGCAGGTAGCGTATTACCGCTTCAAAGTCAGCGGGCATGGCGTTACGTGATCCGTGAATGTTGATCTCTTTCTTGACAAACAGTGCGGTTTGGAACGTTACATCATTCTTGGAATAACCTATGCAGACTACGCGGCCGCTGAATGCAACCTCAGCAATTGCTGCCTGATATGTGGGCACACTGCCTACGGCTTCTATCACTACGGTCGGGCCTAATCCTTCGGTGTAACCGGTGATTTTTGCATGGAGGTCCTGCTCTTTGGAGTTGATGGTATGGGTGGCTCCAAGACGCCTGGCCAGAGCAAGCTTGTCATTATCCAGATCGACGGCAATCACCGTAGCGCCCCGTAAGGAGGCTCGAACTATGGCACCTACGCCAATCATGCCGCAACCGAATACCAGAACGGTATCTGAGTCTGTAACCTGGGCTCTGGAAACAGCGTGGAATCCTACACTCATGGGCTCAATCAGTGCACAGTCACGCAGTGCTATTCCGGGAGCGGGAATTATCTTGGCCCAAGGCAGCACCATGTAGTCACGCATGGCACCGTCACGCTGTACGCCCAGTGTCTCATTAAACTCACATGCATTGGGATGGCCCGCACGGCAGGCTGCACAGTGACCGCAGTTGGTATAGGGATTGACCGTTACTGTCATGCCCGGTTTAAGGAATTCAGGTACATCCGGGCCTACGCTGTCTATTGTGGCTCCGATCTCGTGGCCGGGAATAACGGCCTCTTTTGCCATCAGGTTACGGCCCAGAAATGTATTCAGGTCCGATCCGCAAAAGCCTACATATCCTATTTTAAGAAGCACCTGTCCGGCACCGGCCTGTGGCTTCTGTACCTCCTCAACTATCATCTCTCCCTGTGCGGGGATTCTAATCTGTCTCATTATCTTAATCTTTTACAACGTGTCCCTTCCATCCGTACCATGCGCACACTGCAAAGCAGATAAGCGGAATGATATATGCCAACTCATGGTTTGATGTGAGCGATACCTGGAACTTGGCTGTGAGCAGCGGCAGTATGGAGTTACCCACAATGGCCATCACCAGGAATGCCGATCCACTCTTGGTCTCACCCTTAAGGTCTGTCAGTGCCAGTGAGAACTGGGTGGGGTACATGATTGACATGAAGAATGATATGCCCATCATGGCGTAGATGGCGGTCATACCCTCTGACAGGCAGATGACTGCGCACAGAACCACATTGGCCAGTCCGTATACCACAAGCATGTTCTTGGGCTGGAACTTACCCATGAGCCATGCACCTATCCAGCGACCCAGCAGGAATGCCAGCATGTAGAAACCGAACAGCGTGGTGGCCTGGTCATGATTAAGTCCTGCGTACTTGACGCAATAGACTATGAACAGGCTGTTAACTGCGGTCTGACCGCCGTTGTAGAAGAACTGTGCAATGACACCGTTGCGCAGATGACGGCGCTTAAGTACACTGAAAGAGATCAGTTTGCCATTGTTTGAGGTGTCTTCATCCTCGGCCTGGATACGCGGCAGTTTGGTGAAGGCCATCACTACTGCAATCAGGATAAGTACTATGCCGAAAATGGTATATGTCAGTTTGAAGTTGTGTATCTCTGCGTCGGGCAGGGCATTGGTGGACGCATCATCAATTAGGATAAGCTTGCTCAGGAACATGGCGGCTATGAATGCGCCCAGTCCGTTGAATGCCTGTGCCAGATTGAGTCTGCGAGGTGCGGTGGCGGGATCACCCAGTTCAGTTACATACGGGTTGGCGGCTGTCTCCAGGAAGCACATGCCTATGGCTACGATGAAGAATGCACACAGGTAGAGCGGGAAGCTGTGCAGTGATGTAACCGGCAGAAACAGCAGTCCGCCTGCGGCTGAGATAAGGAGTCCCATTACGATACCGGCCTTGTAGCTGAAACGCTTCATGAACATGGCTATGGGGATGGGGAACAGGAAATAGGCGAACCAGTATGATGTCTCAACGAACTCGGCACTGGCCTGATCGATGTTGAAGAGTGACATCATCTTGTTGACTACGGGCGAAAGCAGGTTGTTGCTGATTGCCCAGAGAAAGAAAAGGCTGAATACCATGGCCAATGCCACGGTGTTCTTTGTTGATTTAGGGTTATTGCTCATTCTGACATGTTTTTAATATAGGGTAAATCTATTTCTGTTTTTATTCCGTAGAATCCGGCGGCGTTGAGTCCCAGGAACAACTCCTTGGATTCTTCGGTGATATCAGGGCTTTTCAATATGAAATCATAAGACATACGGTAGGTTATGGCGGTTATTGTGCGCGGATAGTCCGATCCCCACATCAGCTTTTCCATACCTACCTCATCGGCAGCCTGGAGTATTGCTTTGACTGCACCTTTGAACGGGTAGAATTCACTGTTGAAAAGCCAGGTTATCCCACCTGATTCTATCATCACGTTCTTGTGGCGTGCCAGACGTATCTGCTCCATCCATCCAGGAACGGTCACCATTCCGAAATGTCCCACAGCTATCTTAAGGTCCGGGCACTCCTGTATGACCTCTTCCATTTCCGGCACCTGGACATCTCCGTCCTCCAGAGTGACTGAAAGGAATACCCCTTTCTGCTCCATCAGACGGAACATTTCCATCATCTCCGGACACGTCAGGCTTATGCGGCCATCGGGGGTCTGCAGGCGGTGACCAGGTATGGCTATGCCTTTGAATCCCTGCTCAATGAGGTGACGTACCTGCTCCAGATAGCCGGGCTTGCGGTAATCGGCCATTCCGCATACCACGAAACGGTCCGGATAGCGTTTCTGAACGTCTGCCAGATAGTCATTCTGCAGGCCGTCAATGAATTCCTGAACCACCACAGCTGCGGTAACCTGAGCATAGTCCATGTTGGACAGGAAAATCTCGGCGGTGTTACGGCCATCTATCATAAAAGGTGGAACCATCTGGCGTACCTCTCCCATAAACAGGGAACGGCCGTTCTCCAGTGTGCGGATGGGCATGCCGTTGACTACGGTGTCCTGACGCAGCCACAGGTGTGAGTGGGTGTCAATGATCTTCATCATGAGTTGCACCAGGTTACTCTCTGCTGGTCGCCGATTATTTCACGTACCTCAAATACCAGATCCCAATCAAGAGGCTCCTGCACCACCTTGATGTTTTTAAGGACATTGTCCGGATTGGCCGAGCTGAACAGGTTGGTGGCTATGCGCGGGTTGCTGTATGAATACTGTACAGCCAGTTTCTCAATTGATGTGCCGCGCGATTTGCAGTGCTGTGCGGCTTTGGCGCAAGCATCGACCAGTGGTTTGGGTGCGGGATGCCAGTCTGGTACACCGCGTTCTGAGAGCAGACCCATAGCCAGCGGAGAGGCGTTGATGACGCCGATGCCTTTCTGTTCAAAGTAGCCAAGATAATCATTCAGCTTGTCATCATTCAGGCAGAAGTGACAGAAGTTGAGTATGCTCTCTACAGTCCCTTCCGGGGCGTGGTCAACCACCCATTTAAGGTTTTCAAGCTGCAGGTCTGTAATACCCACATGGCTGACTATGCCTTTTTCACGCAGCTCAACAAGAGCGGGAAGGGTCTCATCAACCACCTTCTGCAGTCCGCCGGGCAGTGCAGCCTGGAACTCGATGTCATGGACATTGATAAGGTCTATATGGTCAATGTTAAGGCGCTCCATGCTCTCATACACACTCTCTGTAGCACGTTTGGCGCTGTAATCCCAGGTGTTGACACCATCTTTTCCGTAGCGGCCTACCTTGGTCGAAAGGTAATACTTATGGCGCGGGATATCCTTGAGGGCCTTGCCGAGAACGGTCTCCGCCTTGTAATGACCGTAATAGGGAGATACATCGATAAAGTTCAGGCCGTTGTCTACTGCAGTGAAAACAGCCTCGATAGCTCTCTTTTCATTGATCTCATGGAAAACTCCGCCAAGCGAAGATGCACCGAAGGCCAGTCTGGAAACCTTCATTCCCGTCTTTCCAATCTCATTATACTTCATACTCATAAGTTTATATTTAAGGTTAGTAAATTCTCCATTCTCCATTGTCAATTCTCAATTATCCATTCCCTACACTCCTCCATAAGCCATTTGGGAGTTGAGGTGGCTCCGCAAATCCCTACGGATTCAGCCTTGTCCAGAACCTTAAGGTCAATGTCTTCCTTGCCCTCTATCATGAATGATCTGGGGTTGACGTTCAGACATTCCCTGAAAAGGACCTTGCCGTTTGAGCTCTTCCGTCCCGATACAAACAGGATCACGTCATGCCTGCGGGCAAATTCACGGATGTTCTCACCCCGGTGTGATACCTGTCCGCATACGGAATTGTTGTGCCTGAAAGTCCGTCCTTCGGGGACACACTCCGCTATTTTTTCAATGAGCTGTTTGTAACTGGAGGCCGACTTTGTGGTCTGTGAATAAAGGAATATATCCTTGTTGAAATCAATCCGGTCTATTTCGTCGGCCGATTCTATTACCGTGGCCGTTCCGTCTGTCTGACCCACAAGGCCCAGGACCTCGGCATGACCTTTCTGGCCGAAGATTATTATCTGCTGGGTGGCCGGGTCAAGCTGGCGGTATTGCTTGTGGATGCGCTGCTGTAGTTTAAGTACCACAGGGCAGGTGGCATCGATCAGGGTTATGCCGTTCTTTCTGGCCGTATTGTAAGTTGACGGTGGCTCGCCATGCGCCCTGAGCAGTACCCTGACATCCTTGAGTTCGGCAAACTGCTCATGGTTTATGGTCTTGAGACCAAGGCTCTGAAGCCTGTCGCATTCCATTCCGTTGTGCACAATATCACCAAGGCAATAGAGCTGCTGGTCACAGCTCAGTTCCTCCTCGGCCTTGCCGATAGCCGAAAGAACACCGAAACAGAATCCGGATTCAGGGTCAATCTCAACTTTCATGATCTGTCATTCTGTTTTTTTTGCCAGAAATTGGTCCATCAGCCATTTGTCCTGCTCATCAATAGTCATGTGACTGTTGTCAAGCACTATGGCGTCATCGGCCTTACGCAGTGGCGATACGGCGCGGTGGGAATCTATATAATCACGTTCCCTTACGTTCTTGAGCACGTCTTCAAAAACGGGATTCTCTCCTTTCGCCTTGAGTTCATCAAAACGGCGCTGTGCGCGGATCTCATCGCTGGCAGTGACAAAAATCTTGAGCTCAGCGTTTGGAAACACGGTTGTGCCTATGTCACGTCCGTCCATTATTACGGCCCCATTGCGACCCATCTCCCGCTGTAGGCTGACCATGGCCTCCCTTACAAACCCTATGGCCGATATGGGGCTTACATTGCCGGACACCTCCATGCCGCGGATCTGGCGTTCCACGTTCTCTCCGTTCAGTATGGTGTATTGCATGCCGTTCTCATGGCCGAACGTAATCTTTATCTGCGGCATCTCACGGCGGAGTGACTCCTCATCAATGCCGTTTTCACCGATGAATCCGCGGCGCATGGCATATAGAGTTACGGCGCGGTACATGGCACCGGTGTCAATGTACGTGTAACCTATAGCTTTTGCAAGCGCCTTGGCCATCGTGCTCTTTCCGCATGACGAATGGCCGTCCATTGCGATGATTATCATTTTCATATGTTGAATCCGAAATTGCAAATCAATGATGATTCCGACACCTGGTACTTGCCGTAGGAGATGTCAAACAGGACACGCTTAAGGCGAAGACCGGTACCGATGGTCATACCGGTAAGCCCCTTGCTGCCGTTTCCGCCCAGTTCAATGCGGTTACGCATGTTAAGGCCGGCGGCAATATAGAAATTGTCCGTGGGCAAGATGTCTATGCCAAATGACAGATGGCGCTTTAGAATCTGTCCGAATCCGTTGTTCTCATCATCCTGGAAATAGAAGTCCGAAGCGTCCCATCGGGTCAGGTTATCCATGGAAAGCGTGAATCTTAAGGGGGCGTGAGCGGGTTTCCAGGTTGCGCCCGCACAGATGTCAAAAGGCATCTTCTGGAATGTGTTCTCAAAAGCTTTGATCTGCCCTCCCAGATTGGTTGCGGCCAGTCCCACCGAAAAGCCTTCTTCCGGCACCACATATAAAAGTCCCAGATCAACGCCTATCGCGACGGATGTCTTTGATGAATATCTGGAGCAGATCAGGTTACCGCTGACTCCGCCGCTGAGATTATCGGTGAGCATGTAAGAGTACGATACGCCAACCGCCATGTCTTTGGATTGGAATGTTCCGGTCCGGGTTCCGTCGGCCTGAGTTTCGGGCATCTTCCCGTAGTTTACGTACCGTGCATTGAATGCGTATCTTGAACGTTCGTCAAACAGATTGCAATACTGAGCTCCGGCTATCGTGGTGCCTGAGAACCATGTCATGGCATTCAGGGCCAGAAGGCTCTTGTCAACAGCATTGAGCAGTGCCGGATTCTGTATGAAAAGTGCCGGGTCCGGATCGGCCGTTGAAACGGCATGTCCACCCAGCGACGAACTGTGTGCTGAGACCGGCAGCTTGAGGAATTCAAATGAGCTCTCCAGGCTTTGTGCCCTGAGATTTCCCGTCCCTGTCAGGATAACTATGGCTGCGATTGTTTGAAGGATTTTCTTCATCGGGAACAAATGTACAAAAAACGAGTGTAACAAATCCTTTTACAGTAACGTTTTTTATTGCATGAAAGTACCTGGGCACTGAATATTTCCGGGGGCGGGAGATTTTTTCCGGTGAATGGAGACGTATTTCCGGAACCGCTCCGTTTATGAGGCAGGAACGAGGATAAGAGTGAGCCTTGTCAATTATTAAAAATACACAAAAAAGACATTTTGTTTTCGGGTTGAGAAAAAGATTACTACTTTTGCCGATGGACAAAGGTGTCTGATTGCTAAACTTAGAGAATTATGGAAATCAAAAAGTCTGAACGCGCTGATCTTGAGAGAGGTAAAAGTACCTCGCTCCTGATAGGATTTGTAATGGCTCTTTCCGTCATGTTCGTGGCGCTTGAGTGGACACAGAGGGAAGTTGAGGACGATTCTGAGATTTATGGCGTCAAGGATGTCTCCCTGAATGAAGAAATGGTCCCCATCACCTTACCGGAAAAGAAAACAGTTCCGCCACCACCAGCTGCCGTAACCCAGGCTGATATTCTTGAGATTGTTGATGATGACGCAGAGGTTGAAGAGGATATCATGGCTTCTACGGAAGACCAGGTTGAGTGGGTTGATCTGGATGAGATAGACTATGTTGAGGTAGAACCCGAGCCTGAGGAGGAAGAGATCTTTATGGTCGTTGAGGATGCTCCTGAGTTCCCGGGCGGTACACAGGCTCTTCTGGATTATCTCAGAAAGAATATCAAGTATCCGCCACTCTGTCGTGAGAACGGTATTCAGGGACGTGTGCTTGTATCATTCGTGGTAAACAAGGATGGTGCAATCGTTGAGCCGCAGGTTGTCAAGAGCGTCAACAAGCAGTTGGACCAGGAGGCTCTCCGCGTGATTTCAACCATGCCTAACTGGAAGCCCGGCAAGCAGCGTGGCAAACCCGTACGTGTAAAATATACCGTACCTGTAAACTTCCGTCTTAACTGATTTATAGGCAGAATGATAAATTGCGAAGAGGCCGCTTTCGGCCTCTTCGTTTTTTTATCTTCGTTTTGTTGCGTTTTATCAAAACAACTTCTTACTTTTGCATTTGATGAAAACAGCAAAACAAATACAGGAAGCTTTCGAGGGTTATCTCCTGTCATTGGATTACTCCCGTCAGCCGGATAGCCTTTATGTACCGGTCAGGTATACTCTTTCATTAGGCGGCAAGCGTATTCGTCCTACATTCCTCATCATGGCGTACAATATGTTTGCCGATGACGTGGAGAGGGTTTTCTGTACTGCAGCAGGTATGGAGATATTCCATAATTTCACCCTTCTGCACGATGATCTTATGGATAAGGCCGATATGCGTCGCGGCAAGCCTACAGTACACAAGAAATGGAATGAGAATGTGGCAATCCTGTCGGGCGACGGCATGCTGGTGCTTGCATACCGTTATCTCTCAATGACATCGGGCCCGGAACTGAAGAAGATACTTGACCTGGCCAATGAAACCTTTACCGGGATAATGGAAGGGCAGCAATATGACATGGAGTTTGAGACCCGTGACGATGTTACCGAGCAGGAATACATTGAGATGATCCGGCTCAAGACATCGGTGCTTCTGGCTGCATGTGCCCAGATGGGAGCTGTGCTTGGAGGTGCATCCGACAATGATAGCCGCCTGATATACGAGTTCGGAGAGAAGATAGGTCTGGCATTCCAGCTTCAGGATGACCTTCTTGATGTTTACGGGGATCCTGCCGTGTTCGGAAAGAAGATAGGAGGTGACATACTCTGCAATAAGAAGACATACCTATATATTAATGCCTACAATCTGGCGGATGACCGGCAGCGACAGGAATTGGACAGATGGGCGGTTTATGACGGTGACGATCCGGAGTCAAAGATAACCGCTGTACGTTCCATCTATGATGCGGTGGGTGTAAGGTCACTCTCCGGGAAACTAATAGCTTCTCTTTTTGAAGAAGCGGTTTTGAAACTTGATTTAGTCAGCCTTCCTGCCGACAGGAAAGCACTGTTAAGGGAATATGCCGGAAGCCTTTTAAACAGAGTTATTTGATTACTATGCCTTACAGAAGATTACCCAACACTGACAAAGCGAGGATCCGCTCCCTGGAAACGGCGATAACAAAGATGCGTAACAGTGACTATTACGCTCCGGTCATATCGCCTGAACTCCTTTCAAGAGCCGAAAAGAAACTGTTTCAGTTCAAGGATGCTGTAGACAGGTATGTAAAGTCTTTGGAGACTCAGGTTAATTACTCCAAGTCTGAGCCGTATCAGACCAGATTGAAGAACGCCAAGATGTATGTGTCTCATTTCCTGACTGTATTCAATCTCTGTGTAAAGCGCGGCGAAATCAAGCCTTCTGACAGAAAATACTATTCAATACCGGAAGATTCGGGAGAACTGCCGGACATGTCAAGCGACATAGCTGTCATAAGATGTTGTGAGAACACCATCCGCGGAGAGAAAGCAAGGATAGACAATGGCGGCATACCTATATATAATCCAACGATTGCCAAGGTGGTTGTGCATTTTGACCTTTTCAAGGAGTTGTATGACAAGCAGTGTGAACTGCGCCAGCTTACAGATGAAACCCTGATGGTGGTATCACTCATGAGACCGCAGGTGGACGAGGTTATCCTGGAGGTCTGGAACTCTATAGAAAAATATTTCTCTGATTATACCGGCGAAAAGAGGATGAAGGCATGCCGTGATTACGGTCTGATATATTATTACCGAACCGGTGAGAAAGCTGATTGACACTCATTGCCATATCTATGACCAGGCGTTCCGGGAGGATCAGCCGGACGTCATAGGGAGGGCCCGTGACACCGGACTGCAATATCTGCTGCTGCCCAATATAAATCCCGATACTCTGGATGACCTGCTCCACGCGTGTGATGTATGGCCGGATATGTGCCGTCCTATGATTGGGCTTCATCCTGAAGACCTGTCTGACGATTATCACAGCCAGCTTTCCGTGCTCAAGTCAAGGCTTGACATGGACCAAGCCCCGGACGGTCCACACCGTTACATCGGGATTGGAGAGACAGGTCTTGACCTTTACTGGGACAAGTCACGCCTGGATGACCAGACAGACTCTTTCCGGATTCAGATAGAGTGGGCTCTGGAATATGATCTGCCTGTCGTGATTCACTCCAGGGAGTCTTTCCGCCAACTCCATGATGTGCTGTCGGACTACAGGGGTAGGGCCCTGAGGGGTGTGTTCCACTGTTTCTCCGGGTCTGCCGATGAGGCATCGGCCCTTATGCGGTTTGAAGGGTTCATGTTTGGGATAGGAGGGGTTCTTACATACAGAAAATCGTTTCTGCCGTCAGTGCTTCCGCTCATACCTCTGGACAGGGTCGTTCTGGAGACTGATTCTCCCTACCTGCCTCCGGTGCCGTTCAGGGGAAAGCGCAACGAACCGTCGTATATGCTAAACACAGCAACATTTATGGCTCAGGTGTACGGTATTACGCCCGATGAGATTGCCGATGTAACCAGTCGCAACGCCTGCCGTCTGTTTGGGCTTTGATGTCCGGTACAATATCCGTACAAAAATTCCGTTTATTCTTTGCCGACCTTGAAAAGTCCGGCCTCTTACAATGAGGAAAATAAAGGAATTCAAACGAATAAGGACTATCCTTATTGTCGTAGCCATCATAATTGCGTTCATATCGCTGTTTGTATCACAGTCTTTGGTCAAAGACCTGTCGCGTGAGGAGCATTCCAAGATGGAGCTCTTTGCCGATGCATACCGTTCACTGGACGATGCCGATGAGAATACAGACCTGAGCCTTGTGCTGGCTGTAATCAGCGGAAACAAGACCATACCTGTAATAGTGGTGGATGATAGCGGTGATATCAGGAGTTTCCTGAATATTGAGATAAGGAAGGCTGATACGCTGTCTTACCTTAAAGGTTATGTGGAGCATATGCGCCAGTTGGGAAATTCCATCAAGATCTATTATGATGAATCGGACCAGGATCATTACAATGAGGTTTGTTTTGACGAGTCACTGCTTCTGAACCGCCTGACTATTTACCCGTATATCCAGATGGGTGTGGTCATGCTGTTTGTCCTGATTGCCATATTCGCGCTGTTGAGTTTCAAGAAAACAGAGCAGAACCGTGTCTGGGTGGGACTCTCCAAGGAGACGGCTCATCAGTTGGGTACGCCTATCTCATCACTGATGGCCTGGACCGAACTGCTCAAGGACAAGTATGACGATGAGCTGATATCCGAGATGGAGAAGGATGTCAGCAGGCTTCAGATGGTGGCGGAACGATTCTCCAAGATAGGATCGATGCCGGAGCCGGTACAGGCCGATATGGTAGGTGTGCTTGACGGCGTGATAGACTATGTGGAGCATCGGTCTCCGGCTACGGTAAAGTTTGTCCGTGACTTTCCGGATCCTCCCGTCAATGCCAAGGTCAACGCCTCCCTATTCGGCTGGGTTATAGAGAACATATGCAAGAATGCGGTCGATGCCATGAACGGCAAGGGAAAACTGACCATCAAGCTGTCCGAAGACAGGAATCACGTGACTATTGATGTTACTGATACCGGCAAGGGAATAGCCAAGAACTCTTGGAAGAGCGTCTTTGATCCGGGCTATACTACCAAGGAGCGTGGTTGGGGGTTGGGACTCTCGCTGGCCAAGCGCATAGTGACAGAATACCATAAAGGCCGCATATATGTGGCACATTCAGAACTTGGCAAAGGCACCACTTTCCGCATCGAGCTGTTAAAGTGACCTCTTAAAAAAAACCTTAATCATTTTTCTTTGCCAAAATAATGTCATATCTTTGTGCCCCGAAAAATTTGTCTGATGGGAAGACTGGATAAATATAACGTTGAACTTAAGGGGCTTACAGAAAGCAATTCGGCCTATAACTGGACGGTTGACCAGGAGTTCTTCAGTATAGTGGAGGGCCAGGAGGTTGAGCGCGGTAAGGTTAATGTGGACCTTAAGGTGACAAAGGTATCCGGAGTCTACCATCTGGGTTTTTCTGTGGCCG
Source organism: uncultured Bacteroidaceae bacterium (assembly GCA_905235565.1). Classification (GTDB taxonomy): domain Bacteria; phylum Bacteroidota; class Bacteroidia; order Bacteroidales; family Bacteroidaceae; genus Colenecus. Next base: position 13,813 of record CAJOLR010000009.1, read on the forward strand.
GTACAGTTATAGTAACCTGTGACCGTTGCCTTGATGATATGTCGCTGGATATTGAGAATACAGGTGAGCTTAAGGTTAAGCTGGGGCCTGATTTTGCAGATGAAGGTGATATTGTAGTGGTCCCGGAAGACAAGGGTATTGTCAATGTGGCATGGTATATCTATGAGTTCATCGCTTTGGCTATCCCCATCAAGCATGTTCATGCACCAGGTAAGTGCAACAAGGGCATGATGGAGAAATTGGATGAGCACTCGGCCGAAGAGGGTGAAGATGATGGCAGAGATGCCGATACTACCGGAGCTTCAGATCCCCGTTGGGATGCATTGAACAGTATTCTGGAATCAGATAACGAATAACAACAACAATAAAAACAAAACAAAATGGCACATCCTAAAAGAAGGCAGTCCAAGACAAGAACTGCGAAGAGAAGGACCCACGATAAGGCAGTAGCACCTACACTTGCAATCTGCCCCAACTGTGGAGCATGGCACGTTTTTCACACAGTATGCGGTGAGTGCGGTTATTACAGAGGCAAGTTGGCAGTAGTCAAGGAGACAGCCGCTGAATAAACAAGAACGAAAAACGCATCCTTCCAAGATGCGTTTTTTTTGACTCACGCCAAACCAGATTCCCCAATGCACAAGGCCGGATTCGTAAACATAGTAGGTAATCCCAACGTAGGCAAGTCTACACTGATGAACCTGTTGGTGGGTGAGCATATATCCATTGCCACCTTCAAGGCGCAGACAACACGCCACAGGATAATGGGTATTGTCAATACCGAGGAGTCTCAGATTGTCTTCTCGGATACCCCGGGCGTGCTTAAACCCAACTACAAGCTGCAGGAGTCAATGCTGGCATTCTCAGAGAGCGCACTGGTTGACGCCGATGTGCTGCTCTACATGACCGATGTCATAGAGAAGTCCGACAAGAATGCGGATTTCCTGGAGAAGGTGGCCCGGATGAAAGTCCCGGTGCTGGTCATCATTAACAAGATTGACCTGACTGATGAGGAGAATCTGATAAAACTGGTGGAATCCTGGCATGAGAAACTTCCAAATGCCGAGATAATCCCCATATCCGCAGCCACTGCTTTCGGGGTAAAGACCGTTCTGAAACGGGTTAATGAGCTTATTCCCGAGTGTCCTCCATACTTTGAGAAGGATCAGCTGACAGACAAGCCCGCACGATTCTTTGTATCAGAGATAGTGAGGGAAAAGATTCTGCTTCATTATGACAAGGAGATTCCATATTCAGTGGAGGTGGTAGTAGAGCAGTTCCGCGAGAACCATTCCCGCATTGTGATAAATGCCGTTATCTATGTGGAGCGTGAGTCACAGAAGGGCATCCTGATCGGACATGAAGGGCAGGCGCTCAAGCGTGTGGCTATCGAAGCCCGCAAGGATCTGGAAAAGTTCTTCGGAAAGAAGATATTCATGGAGTTGTTCGTTAAGGTTGACAAGGACTGGCGCAGTTCTGACCGTGAATTGAGGAACTTCGGTTACGGACAGGATTAAAAAGAAGAATCAGCATGAGTAATCTGGTAGCAATAGTAGGCCGTCCCAATGTCGGCAAGTCAACACTCTTTAACCGTCTCACTCAGACCCGTCAGGCCATTGTGGATGATGTGGCAGGTACTACCCGTGACCGCCAGTACGGCAAGTGCGAATGGGGAAACCGCATCTTCTCGGTAGTGGATACCGGCGGATGGGTGGTTAACTCCGATGATGTCTTTGAAGAGGAGATCCGTAAGCAGGTCAAGGTGGCTATTGATGAGGCTGACCTTATTCTGTTTCTGGTTGACATCAAGAACGGCGTGACAGATCTGGACGATGAGGTGGCAGGCATACTCCGCCGTTCCAAGACTCCAGTCATACTGGTGACAAACAAGATGGATACCTTTAATCTCCAGTATGCCGCAGCCGAGTTTTACAGTCTGGGTCTGGGCGATCCCGTAAGCATATCGGCCGCCAACGGTAGCGGGACAGGCGAACTTCTGGATGCAGTAGTGGCAAAACTGCCTGTTGAGGCTGATGCCGAGACAGACGATGATATTCCGCGTTTTGCCGTTGTGGGCCGTCCTAACGTGGGCAAGAGCTCAATTGTAAATGCGTTCATAGGTGAGGACCGCAACATCGTGACAGATATTGCCGGTACTACACGTGACTCAGTATATACCCGCTATACCAAGTTCGGGTTTGATTTCTATCTGGTAGACACCGCAGGAATACGTAAGAAGAGCAAGGTAGAGGAGGACCTGGAGTTCTACTCCGTGATGCGCTCCATCCGTGCCATCGAGAACAGTGATGTCTGTGTGCTGATGCTGGATGCCACACGCGGCATCGAGAGTCAGGACATGAACATAGTATCACTTATCGTAAAGAACCAGAAGGGTCTTGTGGTGGTGGTCAACAAGTGGGACCTGATTGAGGACCGCTCGGCCAAGGTGATGCAGAACTACGAGGATGCCATACGCTCCCGTCTGGCTCCGTTCACGGATTTCCCGATAGTGTTTACATCGGCCATAGAGAAACAGCGTATCCTCAAGGTGCTGGAGTGCGCCAAGGATGTGTACAGGCACAAGACCAATCATGTTTCGACCGGTAAGCTCAATGCCGAGATGCTGCCGCTCATTGAGGCTTATCCGCCCCCATCGACCAAGGGTAAGTATATCAAGATAAAGTATTGCACCCAACTGCAGGGACCGCAGATACCTACATTCATATTCTTTGCCAACCTGCCGCAGTACGTAAAGGATCCCTATAAGCGTTTCCTTGAGAACAAGATACGCGAGAAATGGGATTTCAGCGGAACCCCCATCAATATCTTTATAAGGCAGAAGTGATTTTGCGGACTATATTTCCGCACTTGACTATCCATACACCCTGTCCCGGCAGAGTTATCTGCTGGACGGGCTCTGTGGTTATTGTCTCCGATACGGATCTGCCCGACATGTCATGGACGGTGACTATGGTTCCGCAAGGTGCGCTGACAGTCAGGCAACCGTCTGCAATGCTCAGCATTATCTCGTCGGAAAGGCTGCCGGACGCATCGGATATGATGTCCGGACCGGCGTAAAAGGATATCATCCCATCCTTTTTGCGAATATTGTATACAGAGAAGGACGGATATGAATAGCCGGCCTTGAGCTGTGGATTGCCGGTTACGCTTATGCTGTCTTTACCATTGTAGGGAAACGGGTCTCCTGCATTGGTCATTCTGTTGTAGTTGTTGTCGGCGGGAAGTACCTGGTAGCGTTTGAACCGGCTGTTGCTGTTGACCTTGTTCATGTTCGGGTGCCAGGCGTTGTTGTCATAGCTGACAGCCGTTACCAGCAGTCCTTCGGCGGCATGGTAACTGTACCACCCTGTCCTGATGTGGTTCTCCAGTATAATGAATTCGTCGTCATTGCCGGTGCTCAGGCGGTATGCGGAATGGATATCGGCATCGGGATCAGGTTCATGGGTTATGTCATGGAGGATGTAATTGCCGGCATATCCTATCTCCTCTATATCCATCCAGCCAAGTGAAAACTTTTCAAATGCAGTATAGCCTACCGGCGAGAATCCTCCGTCCTCGTAGTTCCCGAAATCCATGATGCTCCAGAAACCCATGGCGGCGTTTGACTCGGACTCCGTTGATGACGCGGTGTTATAGAAATCAGGTAGTCCAAGAGTGTGTGAAAACTCATGGCAGAATGTGCCGATACCGTCCATTATGCTGTCTGAGTCCCAGAATAACTCACAGGTGCATGCGTATTTTACGGTGTTTACGCCTTTCAGGTAAAGGGTGGATGCCCTGTTCCGGTCCGGATTGAGTATGCTTGCCTGAGGCCATATGGTGTTGGGTTCAGAGCCGATATAGTTCTCACCCCTTCCGGCATAGATGACCGACAGTTGCTCTATGACACCGTCTGTTGCATATTCTGACAGGTCAAGCAGTCCCATAGAGATGACCGAATCACAGATTTCGCTGATAAGGTCTATCAGATTTGAGTCTTTGCCATTTCCGTAGTATTGGTATTCGCGTGACGGATGGACCGGCCCGACAATCCTGAAAGTGGGTGTGAATTTTCCGAATGACTGCTCATTGAAGTAGTCTGACACACTGCCCTTGGGGCCGTAATAGGTCTCGTCGCCATGGGTGTAGACGGTGTTGTCGGTGTACCCTTTAGTGTTGAATACGTTGTTGTAGTGCTCCAGGAGAGCCAGAGTGTCACTGATCGTGAAGTTGCGGTTACTGAAATCAACCAGAATCAGAGGATACTCAATAGCACCGGTTCTTTTAGCGTTGCTGTTGGCGTAATGGCCCGGAGGAGCCGCCTTGGTCATAATATGCGGGTTGGTCCACAGGGCCGGATTGTCACGGTCTGTCGGCATTACATACTCGGGAATCCGATGGCCGGGCTCCCTGCGAATCTGAACGGCATGACCTGCAGAGAACACAAACAGGCTGACCGCAATGGCCGGTATGTGTCTTGCCAACCTCATTCAGTCCTGGAAGTTCTTTTTCTTTAGTTCAAAGCTCTGGCTCAGATACTTTTCCCTGACTATGGGATTGACAGCCAGCTCTTCGGGCGTTCCCTGGAACAGGATGCGTCCTTCAAACAGAAGATATGCCCGGTCTGTGATGCTGAGAGTCTCATGTACGTTGTGGTCTGTGATGAGTATGCCGATGTTGCGGTCCTTCAGTTTCCAGACAATCTGCTGGATATCCTCGACGGCTATCGGGTCAACGCCGGCAAACGGCTCGTCAAGCATGATGAACTTGGGCTCGATGGCGAGGCATCGGGCTATCTCGGTACGGCGGCGTTCGCCTCCCGAAAGGCGGTCGCCCAGGTTCTTGCGTACTTTCTGTAACCGGAACTCGTTGATGAGGCTCTCCAGTTTGTCACGCTGATAGCTGATAGGCTTGCCAGTCAGCTCCAGGACGGAAGCAATGTTATCCTCAACGCTCATCTTCCGGAACACGCTGGCCTCCTGAGCCAGGTAGCCTACACCGGCGCGGGCACGCTTGTATACAGGAAAACCGGTAATATCCTGCTCGTCCAGATAAATGTGTCCCTCATTGGGCGTGATAAGGCCGGTAGTCATATAGAATGACGTGGTTTTACCGGCTCCGTTGGGTCCCAACAGTCCTACAATCTCACCCTGTTTGACATCGAACGAGACGTGGTTGACCACGGTGCGTTTCCCGTAACGTTTTACGAGATTGTCAGTTCTGAGCACCATCTTGTGGCAGGGATCGTTTTCTTGAATTGAATCTTCCATATCGAAGGCCAAAGGTAATAAAAAAATATAATTATTTCTCCGTTTGTGATTAAAGCAGTAATTTTGCACCTCATTAAAACAGACGAGATATAAAATAATCATAAAACAGAATGAACGTAAAGTTTGAGAATGTAAGCAAGGTACAGGGCCTGCTTACCGTCAGCATGGAGAAGGCTGATTATCAGGAGAATGTAGACAAGGCACTTAAGGATGCAAAGAAGAAGGTCCAGATGCCGGGCTTCCGTCCGGGTATGGTTCCGATGAGCCTTGTGCAGAAGATGTACGGAAAGTCAATAAAGGCCGATGAGATCAATAAGCTCCTTCAGGAGAAGGTATTCGGCTACATCAAGGATAACAAGATTGACATGCTGGGTGAGCCGCTTCCAAATGAGGAGAAGGAGGCCGGCATGAGCCTGGATGACGATAACCAGACATTCTACTTTGACATTGCTCTTGCTCCGCAGTTCAATGCAGAGATCGGTAAGGACGATGCCATCACATACTATGAGATCAAGGTTACTCCCGATATGGTTGATAACCAGGTCAAGGCTTATACTCAGCAGAACGGTCATTACGAGCAGGTGGACAGCTATCAGGAGAATGATGTCATCAAGGGTCAGCTTGCAGAGCTCAACGCCGACGGTTCACAGAAGGATGGCGGAATCGTAGTAGAGGGTGCCACCCTGATGCCTCAGTACATCAAGGATGCAGATCAGAAGAAACTGTTCGGCAATGCCAGGAAGGGTGATGTAATCAAATTCAATCCCTCAAAGGCATACGAGGGCAACGCTATAGAGATTTCCTCACTTCTTAACAAGAAGAAGGAGGAGGTAGAAGGTATTGATGCCGATTTCTCTCTCACCATCCAGGATATCACCCGCTTTGTTGAGAGCGAGCTTAATCAGGAGGTGTTTGACCGTGTGTTCGGTAAGGATGCAGTCAAGGACGAGGCCGGTTTCCGCGCCAAGGTTGAGGAGTCCCTGGCTCAGAGCTTTGTGCCTGACAGTGATTACAAGTTCCTGCTTGACCTGCGTGCCTATATGATGGAGAAGGTTGGAAAGCTGGAGTATGCCGAGGATCTGCTCAAGCGTATCATGAAGGCCAACAAACCCGATGCAGAGCAGGATGAGGCCACTTTCCAGCGCAGTCTGGAGGAACTCACCTGGCATCTTATCCAGGAGAAGCTGGTTGAGAAGTACGGCATCAAGGTTGAGGATGAAGACGTCAAGGCAATGGCCCGCGAGGCTACACGTGCCCAGTTCGCCCAGTATGGTATGATGAACATTCCCGATGACCTGCTGGACAACTACTCAAAGGAGATGCTCAAGAAGCGTGAGACCGTTGACGGCCTGGTTAACCGTGCAATCGAGACCAAGCTGACCGCTGCCGTAAAGGGCGATGTCAAGCTCAAGAACAAGAAGGTTACGGTTGATGAGTTCAACAAGCTCTTTGAGACTGCAGAGCCTGCCAAGGGAAAGAAAACCAAGAAATAAGAGTATATTATACCTGAACAAAAGATTATGGCTATGGATGATTTCCGTAAATACGCTGTCCGTCATCTTGGTATGAACAGCCAGACATTGGATGATGTCATCAAGGCAGAGTCCCAGTATCTGAACCCCTATATCCTGGAGGAACGTCAGCTGAACGTCACCCAGATGGATGTGTTCTCCCGTCTTATGATGGACCGCATCATATTCCTGGGTACGGAGATCAATGATTATACTGCCAATACCATCCAGGCACAGCTGCTGTACCTGGATTCCGTGGATTCATCCAAGGAGATATCGATTTATCTGAATTCACCCGGCGGCAGCGTTACTGCCGGCCTGGGCATTTATGATACGATGCAGTTCATATCCAGCCCTGTAGCCACTATCTGCACAGGCATGGCAGCCAGCATGGCCGCAGTGCTTCTGGTGGCAGGACAGGAGGGCAAGCGTTCGGCCCTGCCTCATAGCCGTGTGATGATACATCAGCCTCTCGGCGGGGTCCAGGGTCAGGCAAGCGATATTGAAATCACTGCCCGCGAGATACAGAAATTAAAGAAAGAACTTTACACTATCATATCGGAGCACTCACATACCCCGTTTGATAAGGTATGGGCTGACAGCGACCGCGATTATTGGATGACGGCGTATGAGGCCAAGGAGTACGGAATGATAGACCAGGTTTTGGAAAAGCGTAAATAAACCATCTTATGGCAGTGGTAAAGAAGGGTAAAAGCTGCAGTTTCTGCGGACGTTCAGACAAGGATGTGGAATTCCTTATAACAGGCATTGACGGTTGCATATGCAATGAGTGTGTGGAACGCGCCTCGGAGATAGTCCGTGATTCAAAGCAGAGCAGCAACAAGCCAGCCTTTACCATGAATTCGGTCCCCAAGCCCAAGGAAATAAAGAAATTTCTTGACGATTATGTGATTGGGCAGGATGCGGCCAAACGTTATCTGTCCGTTGCCGTTTACAATCATTACAAACGTATTACGCAACCCAATGCGGATGATGTTGACATAGAGAAGAGCAATATCATCCTGGTAGGTGCTACCGGAACCGGAAAGACCCTGCTGGCCAAGACCATCGCCCGTATGCTCAAGGTCCCGTTCACCATAGTTGACGCTACGGTGCTGACCGAAGCCGGTTATGTGGGTGAGGATGTGGAGAGCATCCTGTCCAGGCTTTTGCAGGTGGCCGATTACGATGTGGATGCCGCTGAACGCGGAATAGTGTTTATCGATGAGATAGATAAGATTGCCCGTAAGAGCGACAATCCCTCAATCACCCGCGATGTCAGCGGAGAGGGCGTCCAGCAGGGCTTACTGAAACTGTTGGAAGGTTCGGTCGTCAACGTTCCGCCCCAGGGTGGCCGCAAGCATCCTGAGCAGAAGTTCATTCAGGTGGATACCAAGAACATCCTGTTTATCTGCGGAGGTGCTTTTGACGGTATCGAACGCAAGATTGCCAGCCGTCTGAATACCCAGGTAGTGGGCTTTGAATCTGTCGAGACACGCAGCAAGGTTGATTTCAACAACCTCATGAAATACGTTTCCCCCCAGGACCTGAAGTCTTTCGGACTCATACCCGAGATCATCGGACGTCTGCCCGTAGTGACAAGCCTGCAGCCACTGGACCGCTTGGCATTGCGCAATATACTTACCGAGCCCAAGAATTCAATAGTAAACCAGTATGTCAAGATTTTCAGGATGGATGGCGTGGAACTGAAATTCCAGCCTGAGGTCCTGGATTTCATAGTTGACAAGGCGATAGAGTTCAAACTCGGAGCCCGTGGCCTAAGGTCAATAGTGGAGACAATCATGATAGATGCCATGTATGAGATTCCCTCATCTGGTAAGAAAAGTTATACGGTAACAATAGATTACGCAAAGAAACAGTTGGATAAGGCTGACGGAACCGTATTTGAGAACTCATGACGGCCTATCGGTAGTCCTTGCGCCTTAAGGGCGTATTATTAATATTTTTGCAGTTTTTTTAAGGAAAAAGTTTGCAAGAATGAATTTCTTGTACTTAACTTTGTTTTTCTATCTCTAGAGATAGAATAGATGCTTTATTATAATTTGTATGGCAAAAGACGTTAATCTGTCAGAAATCCTGAAAGTCCATTTCGGCTTTGACACTTTTAAGGGAGACCAGGAGGCTATCATACGTAATCTGTTGGCTGGTAACGACACGTTTGTGCTTATGCCTACCGGCGGAGGCAAGTCTCTTTGCTATCAGCTTCCCGCGTTGGTGATGGATGGTACCGCAATAGTGATTTCCCCTCTTATCGCTCTCATGAAGAATCAGGTTGATGCCATGCGCAACCTGGGCGAGGAGGACGGAATAGCCCATTTCATAAATTCATCCTTGAGCAAGACGTCAATAGACCTTGTCAAGGCCGATATCCTGGAAGGCAAGACCAAACTCCTGTACGTGGCGCCAGAGTCACTCACCAAGGAGGAGAATGTGGATTTTCTAAAGAAGATAAAGATATCTTTCTACGCTATAGACGAGGCTCACTGCATATCGGAGTGGGGACATGATTTCCGCCCTGAGTACCGCAAGATAAGGGAGATTGTAAAGGAGATAGGGCTTGCGCCCATCATAGCGCTGACGGCAACTGCCACCAACAAGGTTCGTGATGACATCAAGAAGAACCTTGGAATCCAGGATGCAAAGGATTTCAAGTCATCCTTCAACCGCCCCAATCTCTATTACGAGGTAAGGCCCAAGACCAAGAACGTAGACAAGGATATTATCAAGTTCATAAAGGCCAACCCCGGCAAGTCAGGTATCATATACTGCCTTTCACGCAAGAAGGTGGAGGAACTGGCCGAGATACTTCAGGCCAATGACATATCGGCCATGGCATATCACGCCGGAATGGAGGCCGCCGCACGCAGCAAGACGCAGGATGCCTTCATCATGGAGAAGATAGACGTGATTGTGGCTACCATCGCGTTCGGCATGGGTATAGACAAACCCGATGTACGCTACGTCATCCACTACGACATCCCCAAGAGTCTGGAGGGTTATTATCAGGAGACAGGACGTGCCGGACGTGACGGCGGCGAGGGTCAGTGCATAGCCTTCTACAACAGCAAGGATGTCCAGAAACTGGAGAAATTCCTTGAGGGCAAGCCGCTGGCCGAGCAGGATATAGGCCGTCAGTTGCTGGCCGAGACTACAGCATACTGCGAGTCGTCAGTTTGCCGCCGCAAGCTTTTGCTGCACTATTTCGGAGAGAGCTACGAGGAGGAGAACTGCGGAAACTGCGACAACTGTCTGAACCCCAAGAAGAGGGTTGAGGCACAGCAGCTTCTGGAAATTGTACTGGAGTGTATTCTTGCAGTGAAGGAGAATTTCAAGGCAGACTACATAATCGACATGCTACTGGGTAATGAGACCTCCGAGATAACGGACCATATGCATGATGACCTGGAGGCGTTCGGCTCCGGATCCGATGAGGAGGAGAAGACCTGGAATGCCGTTATCCGTCAGGCCCTGATAGCCGGATACATCAAGAAGGATGTGGAGAACTATGGACTGCTCAAACTGACAGACGAGGGCCATGATTTCCTTAAGAACCCCAAATCGTTCATGATAGTGGAGGATAAGGAGTTTGAAGACGATGAGACAGAAGGCCCGATGCGCGGCGGCGGATCGTTTGCAGTAGATCCGGAGCTGTACTCAATGCTCAAGGACCTGCGCAAGAAGATATCCAAGCATCTGCAGCTTCCGCCCTATGTTATATTCCAGGATCCTTCACTTGAAGCGATGGCCACCACCTATCCCGTAACTATGGATGAACTCCAGAACATACCGGGAGTGGGAGCCGGTAAGGCCAAACGTTACGGTCAGGAATTCATCGACCTGATAAAGCGTCACGTCGAGGAGAACGAGATAGAGCGCCCTGAGGACCTGCGCGTCAGGACAGTGGCCAACAAGTCTAAGCTTAAGGTTAGCATAATCCAGAGCATAGACATGAAGGTGGCCCTGGATGACATAGCCATCAGCAAGGGCATAGATTTTGACGAATTGCTGACCGAGATAGAGGCCATAGTCTATTCCGGAACCAAACTGAACATAGACTATTTCATAGACAGCGTCATGGATGAGGACCGTTCCGAGGATATTTATGAGTACTTCAGGGAGTCTGAGAGCGATTCGATTGATGATGCAATAGATGAGTTGGGCGATGATTACAGTGAGGAGGAGATACGTCTGGTGCGTATCAAGTTCATATCGGAGATGGGAAACTAAGAGGTAATAACAATTAAACATACTAAGATGTCATTTTTGAAAGATAGGGTAGTTATGGAAGGACTGACGTTTGATGATGTGCTGCTTATGCCGGCATACTCGGAAGTACTTCCCCGTGAGGTCTCACTTACGTCACGCTTTTCGCGTAACATTTCACTCAACCTGCCGTTCGTTACGGCTGCAATGGATACCGTTACAGAATCAGGTATGGCAATTGCCATAGCACGTGAAGGCGGTATCGGTGTTATCCACAAGAATATGTCGATTCAGGAGCAGGCCCGTCAGGTGGCCATTGTGAAGCGTGCCGAGAACGGTATGATTTACGATCCTGTTACGATACATCGGGAGAACAGCATACGTGACGCACTTGCGCTTATGGCTGAATACCATATCGGCGGTATACCTGTGGTGGAAACCGACGGTAAGCTGTGCGGTATCGTTACCAACCGTGACCTCCGTTTCCAGCGCAACTATGACGTAAAGATCGAGGATGTGATGACCAAGGAGAATCTGGTTACCACATATCAGCAGGTTGACATGGAGGCGGCATCACAGATACTTCAGGAAAACAAGATCGAGAAGCTGCCGGTAGTTGACAACAACGGTAAGCTGATAGGCCTTATCACATATAAGGATATCACCAAGGCCAAGGACAAACCGATGGCATGCAAGGACAGCAAGGGCCGTCTCCGCGTAGCCGGCGGCGTGGGCGTTACTGCCGATTCGATGGATCGCATAGAGGCATTGGTAGAGGCCGGCGTTGACGCAATCGTAATTGATACTGCCCACGGACATTCACGCTCAGTGGTGGAGAACCTCCGTGAGGCCAAAGCCAGTTTCAAGAACATTGACATAGTAGTGGGTAATATCGCTACCGGTGCTGCAGCCAAGATGCTGGTTGATGCAGGTGCCGATGCCGTCAAGGTGGGTATAGGCCCGGGCTCGATCTGTACAACCCGTATTATTGCAGGTATAGGTGTTCCGCAGATTTCTGCCATATATGACGTGGCCAGCGCAATCAAGGGATCCGGTGTTCCGGTGATTGCCGACGGTGGCCTGCGTTACTCGGGTGACGTGGTCAAGGCCCTTGCAGCCGGCGGTGACTGCGTAATGTTCGGCTCGCTTGTGGCAGGTACCGAGGAGTCTCCCGGTGAGACCATCATATTCAACGGACGTAAGTTCAAGTCATACCGTGGCATGGGTTCACTCGAGGCTATGGAGAACGGCTCCAAGGACCGTTACTTCCAGGCAGGTGAGAAGGATGTCAAGAAACTTGTACCGGAGGGTATTGCCGCAAGGGTTCCCTATAAGGGCACTCTCTTTGAGGTCGTATATCAGCTGGCAGGCGGCCTGCGTTCAGGTATGGGTTATTGTGGCGCTTCAAACATAGAAAAGCTGCATGATGCCAAGTTTGTTCGCATAACCAATGCCGGTATGAACGAGAGTCATCCGCATGACGTGGCAATTACAAGCGAGGCTCCCAACTATAGCCGCCACGAATAACAATAAACAGAATGCTTATGAAACGTTTTCTTTTATGTCTGGTTTCTTATCTTCTCTGCATGCCGTTCCATGCGCAGGATGATCCTGTGGTTATGACGGTAAACGGAAAGGATGTGCCTCTGTCGGAATTCGTCTATTTCTACAAAAGGAATAACGATTCGGAACCTCTCACAAAGAAATCAGTTGCTGAATATGCCAACCTTTATCTCAACTACAAGCTGAAAGTTGAGGCCGCGATAGACGAGGGACTTGACAAGACGGAATCCTTTATCAATGAGTACGGCGGATACCGCAGCATGCAGGCGCAGGAGTTTGAGCTGGACTCACTCTTCCTGGAAGAAACAGCCAGGGAAGCCTACGAGCAATCTGTCATAGCCGTAGGTCCCGAGGGCTTCCTGTTTCTGAGTGTGATATCGGCCTTCCCTGATGACGACAGTTACTATGCTTTCAGAAAAAGTGCGTCTCTTATAGATTCCCTTTATGAATGTCTGCAGAATGGAGAGGATTTCAATAGTCTGGCCAGAAAGTACTCCAATGACACCTATGCTTCAACCGGGGGCTTAATGGGATGGGTCTCAAAAGACCGTCTGCCACACGAGATGGGTGACGCCGCTTTCAGTATGGAAGTGGGTGAGTACAGCAAGCCGATCACTGTTGATGGTGTTCCGGTACTGGTCATGGTAATGAATCATCGTGACCTGGGATCATACGAGGACAACCGTGAAGATATTTATGATTGGCTTCTGGAGAACGGTTATTATGATCAGTCCAAGATACGCAAGGCAGAGTCCTATTCGGAACGTTATGGCTGGAATCTTAAGGGTGAAGCTGCCGTGGCTCACATGGATAGCGTGCTTGAAGAGTTGGAACCCCGGTTCGGACTGATTTCAAAAGAGTATTATGACGGATTGCTGATGTTTGAGATAAGTAACCGTGTGGTATGGGAGAAGGCGGCTAATGACACAGAGGGACTTGCCAAATGGTTCAAATCGAACAGACGCAGGTATCGTTTTGATGAACCCCGGTTCAAGGGCATGGTTTTCTTCTGCAAGGATGAGAACATATTCCATCAGGCAGAGAGTGCCGTCAGCGCGCTTGATATCACCCATTGGGTAGATACGCTTGTTTCGTTCAACAGGAACGGAAAGATATCACTGCGTGTCATGAAAGGAAGTCAGGAGACCAGCATTTTCAGCAAGGGCCAGAATGAATACGTGGACAAGATAGTTTACGGAGTGGGCGATTATTCCCCGATGAAGAACTTTCCTTACGTGAACGTGATAGGTAAGACCATTAAAGCGCCTGAATGTATTGAAGATGTTGCCGACAAGGTTCTGGAGGATTACCAGAGTCATCTTGAGAAAGAATGGGTCAAGCAACTCCGCAAGAAATACAAAAGCACGATATACCGTAAGGTTCTCAAGGATGTGAGTCTTGACTGATAATGAAAAAGCATAGCCTGTCATTTTTCAATTCTGCAATATGGCTTTCAGTGGCCATATCGTCAATTGCTTTGGTCTCATGCAGATGGAAAAAGAATGTGACGGAGTATATGTACGGAAAGACCCCTTTAGTTGAGATAGGAACAGATGTCCTGTATGCCGAGGATATCAAACAGGTCCTGCCTTTAGGCTTGTCGGATGCGGACAGTATCCTGTTTGCCGAGCGTTACATAAAGAACTGGGCGCAGGATGTCCTGTTTTACCAGAATGCCAAACGTAATATCCCTGACACCAAGGATATTGACCGTCTGGTGGAGAACTATCGCCGTTCTTTGTTCGAGCATGAGTACCAGCGCAGGCTGATAGAGCAGAAATACTCATCGGAGATATCCCAAGAGGAGGTCGAACAGTTCTACAATGACAACCAACGGCTTTTTGTCCTGGATGAGTCTCTTATAAAAGGCCTGCTGCTTAAGATATCCAACAAGTCACATGACCTGTCGGACATAAGGAAACTCTATACCCAAATGGATGACGAGTCTTTTGAGGAGATAGAGAAATACTGTATCAGGAATGCCGGCCGATGCGATTTCTTTTATGACAACTGGCGCAGTGTGGCCGAGATTGAAGTACTGCTCCCTGCACTTGACAATCCGCTGGAGTCATTGCTCGGGAATGAACGCAGTTTTGAGTTCAAGGATGAGGAAAACATTTATCTTCTCAATATCAGTGAGTTTGTTCCCAAAGGCGGAATTGAACCTTTGGAGCATGCCCGCAACCGTATTCTCGGTCTGCTGATAAACAGTAACGAGGTATCATATATGAGGAAAATCAAGGAGGACCTTTATGATGCCGCATTGGAGAAGGGAAGGATTACATTTCACCAAAAGAAAAGACAATGAATAGTACATTATACCGGTTTTCTGCGTTTGCCGCCCTGTCGCTTCAGTGTATCATAGGCATGGCGCAAAACAATGTGATAGACGAGATAGTCTGGGTAGTAGGTGATGAGGCCATCTACAAGTCGGAAGTTGAGGAGACCCGTCATGAAGCCCAGTTGCGTGGTATCCAATGGGAGGGCGATCCCTATTGCATCATCCCTGAGCAGCTTGCAGTAAACAAGCTGTTCCTGAATCAGGCTGAGTTGGACAGTATTATCATTACAGATGATGAAGTGTCAGCATCCGTAGAGTATGAATTCAAGGATGAGTTGGATAGGGCTGGTTCGGAAGAAAAGCTGATGGAGATTTATAACGGCATGACAATAGAACAGATCCGTAGCCGAAAGTTTGAATTATACCGCCAGCAGTATACTATCAGCGAAGTCCGCAAGAAGATCATGTCCAAAATCAAGGTAACTCCAGCCGAGGTAAGACGCTATATCAAGGATATGCCAGCCAATGAGATTCCAGATGTCAGGACTCAGGTAGAGGTTCAGATAATCACAATCGATCCGGTAATTCCCCAGGAGGAGATAGATGCCGTCAAGAGTGAGCTGCGTGATTATATAGACCGTGTACAGTCCGGTGAGGTGTCTTTCTCCACTCTGGCCAGGCTCTATTCCGAAGATCCCGGATCGGCCGGTAAAGGCGGTGATGTGGGGTTCTTCGGACGCGGAGAGATGGTTCCGGAATTCTCTGCCGTTGCTTTCAACATGACAGATCCCAGCAGGATATCAAAGATTGTGGAGACTGAATACGGATATCATATCATTCAATTCGTGGAACGCCTGGGAGACCGTGTACGTGTACGCCATCTGCTGCGCAAACCCCGTATTCCGCAAGAGAGCATCGACAATTGCCTGGCACGCCTTGACTCGATTGCCGATGATATCCGTAGCGGTAACCATTCCTTTGAGTTCTGCGTGTCTGCTTACTCTGAGGATAAGAATACCAGAAACAACAAAGGTCTGATGACCTACCGTCCGGACCCCACCGTCCCTGGTGTATCCAAGTTTGAGATGCAGCAGTTACCAGTAGATGTGGCTAAGGTGATAGACCGCATGCATGTAGGAGAGATATCGGATCCATTTGTATTGCAGAATGAGTCAAACGGAAAACTTACCTGCGCCATTGTACTATTAAAGAACAAGATAAACGGGCACAAAGCCACAATGGCCGACGATTATGATATCCTGTTTGATATGGTTACCTCAATCCGCCAGCAGGAAGCTCTTATCAAGTGGATCCAAGACAAGCAGCGTACCACCTACGTGAGGATAAGCGAGGGCTGGAACGACTGTGATTTTATATATCCCGGCTGGGGACAGCAGTAATAATTCAGGTATGCCCAGACTAAGGTTGATACTCCTGTCAAGTCTTATCCTTTGCCTGACTGCTGTCAAGGCACAGGATGCGGATACCGTATCGGTCGCTCCGGTTGATCCGGAGCCTGTGGATACCGATTACGTCTATCTGCTCAATGCAGACCTGATCCGTTTTGAGAAGTATATCAACCCCGATGCCCAACGGCTGATGGGCAATGTGGTGTTCCGTCACGACAGTATGTATATGTATTGTGACAGCGCCCTTTTCTATCAGGACCGTAACTCTTTTGACGCATATCACAATGTCCGTGTGGAGCAGGGCGACACATTGTTCCTGTACGGAGATTCCCTGTTCTATGACGGTAATACCAGACTGTTGCGCGTCATGGATAATGTGCGTCTTGAGAACCGTACTATGGTCCTGCTGACCGACCGTCTCAACTATGACCGGAATACCGATCTGGGCTGGTTCTTTGACGGTGGTACATTGCTGGATGAGGAGAGTACACTGATATCGGAATACGGTCAGTTTGATACTAACACCAAGATGTCGGTATTCATGGACGGTGTATCATTGGAAGGTCCGGACTATACTCTGACAACCGATACCCTTCATTACAACACCGACAGGCATATGGCATTCCTGAACAGCCCGGCCAAGATTGTCAGTGATGACAATGTGATAAATACCAGCCACGGCAGATTCAACACGGAAACCAAGAGCGCCGTACTTCTGGACAGGTCAATTGTGGAGCATAGCAGCGGTGAGAACCGTATGACCGGCGACAGCATCATCTATGACAGGGATATCGGCCGGATGGAGGGATATGGCGATGTCGTAATCAACAACTATAAGGATAAGATAGATGTACATGGTGAATACGTCTATTACAATCAGAAAAATGACTCGGCCGTTGTTACCGGCAAGGCCCTACTTATAGAATACTCTGCCGGTGACAGTCTTTTTGTCCATGCAGACACATTCCGTCTGGTTACATTTTACAACGAGGCGGGCGATACTGTCCTTGAGCGTCAGATGCGTGGTTTCAACAAGGTGCGTGCTTTCAGGACGGATATGCAGATGGTGGCTGACTCAATGGTCTTTACCACTGCAGACTCCAGCCTTACTCTGTATCATGATCCGATAATGTGGAGCGAAGACCAGCAGGTGTTGGGCGAGAAAATCATTTTCTACATGAATGACAGCACTATCGACTGGGCACATGTCATCGGTCAGGCTCTGTTTGTCCAAATGAACGATTCACTGCATTACAATCAGATAGGCGGACGCGAGATGAAAGCCTACTTCAAAGGAGGCGAGATAGACAAGGCCGATGTCGAAGGTAATGTCCAGGCCGTGTTCTACCCATTGGACGGAGATTCGGCAATGATAGGCATGAATACCACCGAGGCTTCTTTCCTGACGGTTTATTTCAAGATGCGGGCGGTAAACCAGATAGTTGTCTATAACCATTCCAACGGGGTTATGTACCCTATGGAAAAGATAGATGAAAAGAAGATGTATCTGCCCAATTTCCAATGGCTGGAGAGGATGAGACCGATAGATGCTGAGGATGTTTTCTACTGGAGAGGAAAAAAGGTTGAAGAACAGCTCAAGAAGAATAACTCATTGAAGGAAGTGCCGCTTCCGACTCTAAGGACAAGGAATAAGCAATAAGGGAATATGGGAATGTTTAATATAAGAGAGCCTCGTCGGTTTGAACATAAATACATTTATTATGACGAGCGCAAGGAACGTCTGGCCAAGATAGAGGAAAAGGCCAAACGGGAACTTGGTATGCTTCCTGAAGAGGAGTACAATCCGGAAAACATACGAGGTAAGTTCATTGAGGGTACAACCCATCTAAAACGTCGTAAGGAGAACGGAGGGCCTAATATAAGTTTTCCGATAGCCATTGTGGCTATTGTGCTTCTGACGTTATTGCTCCTGCAGCTTATGGGGGCCGGAATATTCTGATTCTGTATCATGGAAGGAAAGGTCAAGGTTTTGTCGCAGGCAGTAGCAAGCCAGATTGCCGCAGGTGAGGTTGTCAACCGCCCTTCGTCGGTTGTCAAGGAGCTTGTGGAAAACGCCGTTGATGCCGGTGCCGATAATATACAGATAGTCATCACCGATGCCGGCCGCACATCGATTATGGTGGTCGACAATGGCTGTGGTATGGAGCCGGATGATGCCCGCCTTGCATTCGAGCGTCATGCCACTTCTAAGATCCAGAGTTCCGAAGACCTTTTCTCACTTACCACATTCGGTTTCCGCGGAGAGGCTCTGCCATCGATAGCATCTGTCGCGGAAGTGGAGCTGCGGACTCGCACAGCAGATAGCGAGACCGGTACGATGATACTTGTCAAGGCTTCGGAGATAGAGCAGGATGAGCCCTGTGTCTGCCCCAAAGGAAGCAGTTTCACCGTGCGTAACCTTTTTTATAACGTGCCGGCCCGCCGGAAGTTTCTTAAAGGCAACCAGACGGAGTTCGGACACATACTCACAGAGATTGAACGCGTATCCCTGGCGCATCCGGAGGTGGCTTTTGAGCTTTCACATCAGGGAGAACAGATACTCTCGCTGCCAATATCGGCCGTAAAGCAACGTATTGTAAACCTTTTTGGCCGAAAAATGAATGAGAGCCTTCTTCCTGTCGATGTTGAGACATCGGTTGTAAAGGTAAGCGGTTTCTGCTCCAATCTGGATAACGTAAAGGGCAGGGGAGCCAAGCAGTTCTTCTTTGTGAACGGTCGTTTCATGCGTCATCCTTATTTCCATAAGGCTGTGCTCAGTGCCTATGAGGGTCTTGTCCCTGAGGGAGATCAGCCCTCGTATTTCCTTTTCCTTGACGTTCCGGCCGATTCGATAGACGTGAACATACATCCTACCAAGACAGAGATCAAGTTCCAGGATGAGCAGGTTATCTGGAAGATCCTTATGGCTGCAGTAAAGGAGACTGTAGGCCGTTTTGAGGAGATGCCCACAATAGATTTCAACACGACCGACATGCCGGACATACCCGTATATGACGCATCCCGTCCTATTGTTCAGCCCAAGGTTGAGATCAATAAGGATTTCAATCCTTTTGCGGGTAGTCACAGTGAGTCCCGTCAAAACCGCAGCAATACGGACAATTGGGCAAAACTATACGGCGACGTACTGGAACACAGGATAAACGAAGGCGCTATTCCATATCATCCGGCAACGGATAGGATAATTGAACCGGAGGAGGCCCAATTGCGGCCGTTCCAGTTTGCCGATCGCTATATACTGGCTGAGACAGACAAGGGACTTATGGTTGTAGACCAACACAGAGCCCATGTCCGTATACTGTATGAGCGTTTTCTGACCGATGCAAAGAACCACGCGGCGGCTTCGCAGGGGCTGCTTTTTCCGGAGATGTTCCAGCTTTCACAGGCAGATGCCGTTCTGTTTGCTGATTTGAAACAGCGTTTCAGTGCATTGGGCTTTGACATTTCAGATATGGGACGGGGGGCGATAGCTGTACAGGGCGTGCCGTCAGGGATGGAAGGCCAGGACTATGAGCATCTTATTACAGAAATGATTGCCGATCTCAGGGTAAACCCCACAACAGAGGAGGACCGTCAGCTGGAGAGCATGGCGCTTGCCATGGCACGCAAGGCTGCGATACCTTCGGGCCGTCATCTTTCAGACAATGAGATGCAGGAGCTCTTACGTTCACTCAAGTCATGCAGTATGCCATCACGCACCCCGGATGCCAAGGCCGTCTATGTGATCAAATCCGATCAGGAAATATCCAGGTGGTTCTGATTGTCAGCCTTTGGGACCTGGCTTGTGCTTGTTCCAGAGTCCGTAAATCTCACTTACGTTACCTGCAGTAATGAATCCGTGGACATTGTTCTTTTTCATGAATTCCATCAGTTTTGAGAATTCGTCCTGTGTAAGCAGGGCTTGAATCTCCACATTCTCCTTTCCGCTGTATCCTCCGGTTACATTATAGAGGCTGCACCCACGGTCCAGCTCCTCGATTATGTATTTGCGCAGTATCTCATGGCTGGAGGATATTATGCATACCCTCTTGCGCTTGTTTATGCTGGCGGTAAAATAATCCACCACCACTCCGTTTATCCAAGTGCCTATCAGACCGACTACCACCATCCGGAAGGAATTTATGGCGAATGCCGTGCAGCATATTATCGCACCGGCAACAGATATGGATGCACCTATGTCAAAATGCAGGTATTTGTTTACTATCTTGGCCAGGATGTCAAGTCCGCCTGTAGAAGCGTTTATATGGAACAGTATGGCCTGCGATGCACTGAGCAACAGCACAAAACAGCACAAGTCCAGCCATATGTCGCCCATGACTGACGTTCCGTCGGTAATCAGCCGGGACGCGGGCAGTATCCTTTCCCAAAGGTCCATAAGCGGACCCAGGATCATGGCCGTATAGACGGTCTTAAGACCGAATTCCTTGTCAATGAGCAGGTATGCCAGGATAAGCAGGATGGCGTTTATTATAACGATTACGGTTGATACCTTGACTGGCATCCCTATTATCTCAAAGATTCCGCTTATCACGATAGACAGACCTGATATGCTGCCTATTATCAGCTTGCTTGGAACCAGGAAATAGTTGACGGCCAGTGCTGATACTGCCATTCCGGCAGTCATGATAATGAGCTCTTTCCAGAATTTCCACGTTGTTATAGCACTCCATGCGGTATTTGCCGCATCCTTGATCTTACCCATACAGTCCTTTTTATGGCTTGAGTATTCAATACACCTTGAAGCCTATTATCTGACGTACCTCGCGCAGGGTCTTTGATGCACTCTCGCGGGCCTTTTCGGCACCAGCGCGGGCAATCTTGTCAAGCAGTTCGGTATTGCTGGCGTACTCCTTGATGCGCTCGCGGATGGGATCGGTGGCTGCCACAATATCCTCGGCCAACTGTTTCTTAAGGTCACCGTAACGCAGTGTGCAGTCATTCCACTTTTCGTTAAAGAAGTTGTAGGTATCCTTGGTGGAAACCACGTCAAGAAGAGTGAAGAGGTTCTGAATAACCTCCGGCTTCTCGCTGTTCATGGCCTGTGGGCCGGCATCGGTCACGGCTTTCATTACCTTCTTGCGGATTACCGACGGCTCGTCGCACAGGTAGATGCAGTTGCCCTCGCTCTTACCCATCTTGCCCGATCCGTCCAGGCCGGGAATCTTTATTCCTCCCTCCTTGGCCAGTGAGAATGATGCAGGCTCCGGGAAGAACTCCACACCGTACATCTGGTTGAAACGGCGGGCAAACTTGCGGGCCATCTCCATGTTCTGCTCCTGGTCCTTGCCAACGGGCACCTTATTGGCCTTGTGGATGATGATGTCCGATGCCATCAGGGTGGGATAGGTAAGCAGACCTGCATTCACGTTGTCGGGCTGCTTGCGGGCCTTCTCCTTGAATGAGGTAACGCGCTCAAGTTCTCCCAGATAGGCGTTCATATTAAGGTAGAGGTAAAGTTCTACAACCTCAGGTACATCGCTCTGGACGTAAATGGTAGCTTTCTCAGGGTCCAGACCGCAGGCCAGGTACTCGGCCAGGATGGTGCGGACGCTGTTCTGTATGTTCTCAGGGGTGGGATGTGTGGTCAGGGAGTGCCAGTCGGCAATAAAGAAAAAGCATCTGTACAAATTCTGAAGCTCGATGAAGCTTGTTACTGCACCGTAATAGTTACCAAGGTGAAGGTTTCCTGTGGGGCGTATGCCGCTGAGAACTGTTTCCATTTTATTATTAGTGTTTTTGTAGTGCAAAAATACCATAAAAGAGCCATACGGGGAAAAATAATGCAAAAAAAGGACCGAAAGTTTTTGGCTGTCGGCAAAAGTGCTTATCTTTGCACCGCTTTTACGGAAAGCACGGGCGTTTAGCTCAGCTGGTTCAGAGCATCTGCCTTACAAGCAGAGGGTCGGCGGTTCGAATCCGTCAACGCCCACAGGGGAGTCTCCAAAACGAGACTCCTTTCTTTTTGGGCGCTGACGGATTCGAACCTGCGTGGCACCTTATAGGATTTCTTTGGCTATCCAGGCGCATGCCTCGGCATCGGCCAGCGCATGGTGGTGGTTCTCCAGACAGTATCCGCAGGCCTCTGCAACAGTCTGAAGCTGGTGGTTTGGGAGATTGCGCAACCGGCTGCGCGATGCACGCAGCGTATCGTAAAACTCGTAATCTGGATAATCCATCTGATAGACGCGGAATACGGCTTTGAGGCATCCCTCGTCAAAGGGGCTGTTGTGGGCTACAAGCGGCAGGCCCTCTATCTTAGGTGCAATCTGTTCCCACACCTTGGGAAATACCGGCGCGCTGTCCGTATCGGCACAGCACAGACCGTGCACCTGCTGGCACCAGTAGTTGTAGTAGTTGGGCTCGGGCTGGATGAGCGAGTAGAACGAATCCACTATCTCACCTCCGCGCACTATAACCACTCCCACAGAGCAGACCGATGAGCGCTCCCGGTTGGCAGTCTCAAAATCTATAGCCGCAAAATCCGTCATCCAAGGACATCCTGATTGATTTGTATGATGTGCAAAAGTAGTGTTTTGTGAGTAAAATAGCCGGTTGTTTCAAAACTGATTATAGTTTGTTGTATATTTAAAGTCAGTTTTTCAGATAACTGTTTTACGGAATGACAAGAATACTTTTTGTGTGTCACGGTAACATTTGCCGTAGCCCTATGGCGGAGTTTATCCTTAAGGCAATGGTCAGGACCAAGGGGTTGGAAGGTATGTATCATATAGAATCGGCGGCAGTGTCGACCGAGGAGATAGGAAACCCCATCTATCCGCCCGCAAAACGCTGCCTTAACCAGCATGGAGTATGGTTTGACCCCGACAAGCGCGCCCGTCAGGTTACACGCACCGATTATGACCGGTTTGACCGAATCATCTGCATGGACTCATCAAATCTGCGCTGGATACGAATGATAATACCACAGGATCCTGAAAACAAGATACATCTGATGATGTCATATACCGGAAGGGGACGCGATGTTGCCGATCCATGGTATACGGGTGATTTCGAGACCACTTTTCAGGATATCCTGGAAGCATGTGAGTCAATGCTTGGAAGATAATTCAATTACCGCAATGAAGTTGGGTTTGCTATGCTGTTTTTTTCTTATATTAGCGGTCTCTATGGATAATTATTACTAATCTATAAATCAAATTATGTTTAAGGGACAACCAAAAGGCCTGTTCGCTCTGGCCCTGGCCAACACAGGCGAAAGGTTCGGTTACTACACGATGCTGGCCATCTTTACCCTCTACATGAGGGCCAAATTTGGCTGGGATGAGAACGCAGCCGGACAAGTGTATGCAATTTTTCTTGCAGGAGTCTATTTCATGCCCCTGCTGGGTGGTATCATTGCCGATAAGATAGGTTACGGCAAGTGCGTCACCATAGGCGCATTCGTGATGATTTTCGGTTATCTGGCTCTGGCCGTTCCAATGGCAACCCAGGTGATTGACAAATGGACACTGTTTGCCGGACTGGCTCTGATTGCTGTAGGAACCGGCCTGTTCAAGGGAAACCTGCAGGTGCTGGTGGGTAACCTGTATGATGATCCCAAGTATTCCGACAAGCGTGACGCTGCGTTCAGCCTGTTCTACATGGCCATCAACATTGGTGCCATGTTCGCTCCCGCAATGGCCAAGGCCCTCTACAACCCGCATATTGAAAGTGCCGGTTATCATTTTGTTCCTATTGACAATGCTACCGTTGAGTTCGGTGCACAGTCTGGTGCATACCTGCAGTCACTGGCCGAAGGTTACCGCCTTTGCTTCTTTGTGGCTTGCGCTTCACTGGTGCTCTCGCTGCTAATCTATTTCTTTTGCCGCTCATGGTTCAAGCATGCCGATGTCAACACCAAGCAGGCCAAGGCCCAGAACGTACAGATTCAGGAGCTCACTCCCAAGCAGACCAAGGACCGCATCGTGGCCCTGCTGCTTGTGTTTGCAGTGGTGATTTTCTTCTGGATGGCATTCCATCAGAACGGTTCGGCCCTTACATTCTTTGCCGATAAATATACCAAGCTGAACGGCATCACCGGCATTAACCGTATGTGGTTCAACATCTGGTCACTGGCTCTCATTGCAGTTTCAATATACACCCTGTTTGCCATTTTCCAGAGCGATACTAAGAAGGCACGTATCATAGCCGGCATAGCAACACTGGCCCTTTGGGCAGGCGCCATAGCATTCTATCTGGGTATGCCCGATCCGTTCAATGCCGCCACATCTGATTTCCAGCAGTTCAACCCGTTCTTCGTGGTGGCTCTGACTCCGGTATCGGTTGCAGTGTTCGGTGCGCTGGGCAAGAAAGGCAAGGAGCCTTCAGCTCCGGTCAAGATTGGTCTTGGTATGTTGCTGGCAGGTGTGGGATTTGCCGTAATTACCGCCGCATCCACAGACCTTATCTCACCTAAGGACCTGGGCGACCAGGCTCAGAGCGTGCTCAGCCCCAACTGGCTGATAGGTACCTACTTTACTCTGACCGTTGCCGAGCTTCTGCTGAGCCCCATGGGTATCAGTTTTGTAAGTAAGGTGGCTCCTCCCAAGTACAAGGGTCTGATGATGGGCGGATGGTTTGCCGCTACCGCCATCGGTAACTACCTGAGCCGTATCCCGTCGGCCTTGTGGAAGAAGATTCCGCTTATGGCCAACTGGGCAATACTGATAGCCCTGTGCGTGATAGCTGGACTTATCATGTTCATCCTGCGCCGCAAGCTTGAGGCTGCTACAAAAGACTGATTCAGGTACACCCTCTTAAGTATAATAAAAGAACCCCTCTACGTTTCGTGGAGGGGTTCTTTATTATTCGGCTGAGCCGTTCTCTACAACAGATCATTCAGGCTTCAACCGGCAGGGTTTTAAGAGGCTCTTTCAGTTGGGATGGATTGTTGTAGAGATCTTTAAGTACCCTCAAGGCACTGACAAAATAGAATCCGTCGCAGAACCTTTCATCGGTTACAATCTGGAAGGGCATCCGCTTTCCTGCCACCACTTTTCCTCCTTCAACTACGGGCATCATGGTTTCCTTGCCCATTGAGAAAAACACTCCGGTATTACCGAAATCGTACAGGTGATGGAATATTGACGGTCCTTTGATTGATTTAAGGTTGGTGACGAAAGCCGTGGTGTGGAACGGACTTACGTTGATGATTGACATAGGCAGGAGTCCGTGCTTGTCCAGTAGCTTGAATATACCTACCAGCAGGGCTATAATAATATTAGGTGTGCATGTTATAATACGGGCCAGCTTATCGGTACCGTTATCGGCATACGGATTGTTGTTGGCCATGATGGCGGCATTGACCTTATCACGTATCTGGTCTATGGTCTCAAGTCCGGTAAAATCCAGTTTGACGGTGGTCTCGGCTGCATCGGCTGTCATACCTTTCTTTACTACGAATGATACGTTTATAGTATTCCGCCTATATATGCGTCCGTTCATTATGAAACGGTTCAGGCGGGGATAGAGTGCCATGATGCGTACTATACCGGCAATTATGACGTGCATGTAGTTGTAAGAACCGCCTCCACCGGCCATCTCCTCTTTGATGAAATTATCTATCGGCTCACAAGGCAGGTCTATGCCAGTGAGGTTCTGAGAGTCATGGCGATGGCGCATGATGTGCGGTACTATCCTTTGTATTGGATCGATGTCCTTTACTTTTTTCCCGTCTGGTCTGAATCCGAACATATACAGTATTATAATAGTCCTTTTTTATCCCATTACCACGTCCAATACCATCATCAGCGCAAATCCTAAGGCAAAACATATCGTACCTATGTTGGAATGCGCACCCTGCGATGTTTCAGGAATGAGTTCCTCTATCACGACATAGAGCATGGCTCCTGCTGCAAAAGCCAGCAGGTAAGGCATGAGTGGCGTTACGGCCGATGCCAGCAGCAGCACCAGAGCACCGCCTATCGGTTCGACTATACCGCTTAGACTGCCTATCCCGAATGATTTCCAGCGGCTGTTGCCCTCGGAGCGTAGAGGCATGGAGATTATGGCTCCCTCAGGAATGTTCTGGATGGCAATACCCAAAGACAGTGCCAGAGCTCCGGCAACACTGAAGCCGGATGTCATGGCTCCTGCTATGGCGACACCCACGGCCATCCCCTCGGGGAAATTGTGGATTGTTACCGCCAATGCCAACTTGGTGGTGCGTGACAACCTGCTTCTGGGGCCCTCGGCCTCACCCGATGCGTGGATATGCGGTGTTACATAGTCAATAAGCAGGAGAAAGGCAAAACCTCCCAGCAGGCCGATTGTGGCTGGCCAGACACGGCCGCCACCCATCTCCATAGACGGAATGAGCAATGACCATACGGCAGCTGCCACCATCACTCCCGATGCAAATCCAAGAAGCGCCTTCCGTACCTTATCCGGTATATCATCCTTCATGAATAACACGAATGCCGACCCAAGTGCTGTTCCTGCAAACGGAATGAGCAATGCTGTAAGTATAGCTTGTATATTCATCATCTTATTGCAAATGTGCCGCTTGTTTTATAAGAATAGACAGGACATCATAGCAGGAAATTGCTGAGCATGATAACGATGATGACGATGGGTGCTATCCAGCGGACCATGAACCAGACGTAGGTGGATATCCAGCGTGGAGTGCGGGATTTGCCGTGGCCTGTAAGTTCGTCAAGGAAATCTGTTCTCTTGATGCGCCAGCCGGCAAAGAGCACCATTATCAGGCTGCCCACGGTTATGAGCACATCGCTTGATATCACATCAAAGAAATCAAAGATGTTGTTACCCAGGACGGTGATGCCTGACAGAGTGCCTTGCGACAGTGAGCAGACGCAGCCCAGCAGTATTATGAGAACCATACTTACTATTACGGCAGCGTTGCGGCTCAGTTTCCACTCCTCGATGAAATAGCGCACAATCACCTCAAGCATGGATATGGCCGATGTCACAGCGGCCAACAGCAGTGACAAGAAGAACAGTATGGCTATAATGCTGCCGCCCGGCATTGAGGCGAACACTCCCGGCAGGGTGATGAACACCAGCCCCGGGCCTGCGTTTACAGCTGGCGCGGTGCCGTTCATGAAGGCTATGGCGTAGACCGCAGGTATGATGGCCAGGCCGGCTATTATGGCAAACAGAGTGTCTATCAGGCCGGTGGTTATGGCGGTCATCGCTATATCCTCCTTAGTCTTTACGTATGATCCGTATGTAAGCAGAATGCCGATGCCTATGCTCAGAGACATGAACGCCTGCCCCAGTGCGGTAATGAGAACCTTTCCGTTTATCTTGCTGAAATCAGGTATGAGAAGATACCTGGTGCCTTCAGCTGCTCCGGGCAGAGTGAGTGATCGGATGGCCACCAGTATGATGGTTATTGACAGCACCGTCATCATGGGCTTGGAGAACTTCTCTATCCCGTTCTTTACTCCACCGAAATTGGCTGCTGCGGTTATGACCAGAAATATGAGCGTATAGACCAATGGCTCCCAGGTGGAACTTATGAATCCGCCGAATGCGCCTGAATAGTCGGCATCGGGAGCGGTAAAGTTGAAAGCGCAGGCCTGGATCAGGTATTTGACCGACCATCCGCCCACCACGGTGTAGAATGCCATGATGACTATTGGCGTGAGCAGGGTAAGGAACCCGGCCCAGCGCCAGCGCGGGGCTCCCAGGTTGTCATATACGCGGGTAACGTTGGTGCGGCATTTGCGCCCCAGCGTAATCTCTGTCATTAAGACCGGAATGCAGATAGTAAGTAGCAGTACCAGATATACGAATATGAACGCGCCGCCACCGTTCTGCGCTGCCAGGAAAGGGAACCTCCACAGGTTACCCAGCCCTACGGCCGATCCGGCCATAGCCAGAATCATACCTGCTCGGCTGTCAAAACGATCTCTCTTTTTCTCCATCAATCCGTAATTACGTGATTCTGATAATCCGTATTATTCCTTGATATTGGGTTCCTCCAGTCCGTAGCCTTCCTTCTTGTCAACGGCTTTAAGGCGCATGGCCAGCAGCAGGGCCACAACACCGAACAGGGCGAATATCACCATCGGCAGGGTATAATTGTACTGTGTTACTTCGGCTCCCTCAACCAGACGCGTGCCGGCTTTGCAGTACTTGTCAAGTATGCCGCCTATGAGCAGGGGTACGAATCCCAGACCTATGTTCTGCACCCAGAATATGAGAGCGTATGCGGAGCCTACCAGCTTTTGCGGGATGATCTTGGGAACGCTGGGCCACATGGCTGACGGTACGAGTGAGAATGCCACGCCAAGGATTATCATGATGAATGCGGCAAACCACCAGTAGTTAAGCAGCGGCAGGGCAAACAGCACGTGAACCAGGATAAGCAGCAGTGAACCTATTATCATAATGGTGGCACCCTTTCCTTTCTTATCGTAGATGCCGCCAAAGAGCGGAGTCATGATAAGGTTGCCGAAAGGAATCAGGCTGGGTATGATTCCGGCCAGGGTAGTGCTTACTCCGTATTTGTTCTCCATAAGTGATGCGGCATATTTCATGAACGGGAACACTGCCGAGTAGAACATGAGACAGAGCAGGGCCAGAAGCCAGAATCCGCGGTTGGTGATTATCAGCTTGAGGTCCTTTACCTTGAATACGTCATCGGGCTCGGACTGGGTCTGGGCAACTTCGGCATCAAACTGCTTGTCCATGCGGCAGAATACCAGGTATGCCAGGAATCCTATGCAGAGCAGTATAGCCGAGAATAGCAGCGGAGCTGAAAGGCTGAAGTGCTTTACAATCATGGGGCTGAACACCAGTGCGGCGGCTGTTCCTAAGCGGGCTACTGCCACCTGTACGCCCATGGCCAGAGCCAGTTCCTTGCCTGCAAACCACTTGGTGATGACCTTTGATACGGTGATACCGCAGTTCTCGGTTCCGACGGCGAATATGGCATAACCCAGACAGGCTACGAACACCTGTGTGCGCATACCGAATACGGTTCCGGCTTCAGTGCCCGGGGATATGTAGTTTACTGCGTAATACTTTATAAGCGCACCGGCCAGCATCAGGAAACAGGTTACTATTCCGGTGAACCTGACACCCATCTTGTCCAGGATTATGCCGCCGAAAATGAGCATGAACAGGAATACGTTGAACCAGCAGTAGGCCCAGTTGAACTGTCCGAACTCAAGGCTGGTCCAGCCCATCTGCTCCTCGAGCATGGTCATGAGGGGTGAGAGGGCATCGGTCAGGAAGTAGCCCCACATCATGGTGAACGACACTATTATGAGCGCAGTCCAGCGTGCTGCTTTGCTCTCACTGATTCTTTTGGTTACGGTCTGTGACATATAGCAATTATTTACTAGTTTTAATACTTTATGGAGTGCAAAATTATCAAAATCTTACTAATTTTGCAGCGCTGCTGAGAAGCAGAAGCATTTTTTATTCAAAAAGAATAGTAGAGAGTTATTGATAGTTTCTTTGAAACTTGTTTTGTAAATTGGATTTAAGGTGAAATTGGACGAGTTGACGGCAGTATCCCCCATTGACGGGCGGTACCGTGGCAAGACACAGGAACTTGCATCATATTTTTCGGAATTTGCACTCATACGCTATCGCGTAAGGGTTGAAATCGAGTATTTTACGGCACTCTGTGAATTCCAGCTTCCGCAGTTGGCCGGAGTTTCACGTGCATCACTTGACGGTCTGCGGCTTATCTGGCAGAATTTCAGCGAGCAGGACGCAGCCCATATAAAGGAGATAGAGAAGGTTACCAACCACGATGTAAAAGCGGTTGAGTATTTCATAAAGGAGAAGTTTGATCTTGTTGAGGAGCTGGTGCCCTATAAGGAGTTCATTCATTTCGGACTTACCTCGCAGGATATCAACAACACTTCTGTTCCACTGTCAATCAAGGAGGCGCTGGAGAACGTTTATTATCCTGCCATACAGTCCCTGATTGACAAGCTGGAGGAGTATGCCCAGCGCTGGAAGGATGTTCCGATGCTGGCCCGTACCCACGGACAGCCTGCATCACCCACACGTCTGGGTAAGGAGATCGAGGTCTTTGCATACCGTATGCGCGAGCAGCTTAAGCAACTCAAGGCAGTTCCGTTGTCGGCCAAGTTCGGCGGAGCTACCGGTAACTTCAACGCCCATCACGTGGCTTATCCGGATATTGACTGGAAGGCATTCGGTGCCGGATTCCTGGCCGATAAGCTTGGGCTGGTGCGTGAGGAGTATACAACACAGATATCAAATTATGACAACCTGGCTGCCCTGTTCGATGCGATGAAGCGTATGAACACCATCCAGATAGATATGAACCGCGACTTCTGGCAGTACATATCGATGGAGTATTTCAAGCAGCAGATAAAGGCCGGCGAGGTGGGCTCGAGCGCCATGCCTCATAAGGTCAACCCCATAGACTTTGAGAATGCCGAGGGTAACTTAGGTATGGCCAACGCCATTCTGGAGCATCTGGCACGCAAACTGCCGGTATCCCGTCTGCAGCGTGACCTTACAGACTCTACGGTTATCCGCAATATCGGCGTGCCTTTCGGACACCAGATGATTGCCATTGCAAGTTCGCTCAAGGGCCTGGGTAAACTGCTCATAAATGAGCATAAGATTGCCGCCGATCTGGACGGATGCTGGAGCGTTGTGGCCGAGGCTATACAGACCATCCTGCGCCGTGAGGGTTATCCGCATCCTTATGAGGCTCTCAAGGCGTTGACCCGCACCAACAGTCAGGTGACTCAGCAATCCATAAGCGAATTTATTGATTCGCTGAACGTTAACGATAATATTAAACAAGAACTTAAAGCCATTACGCCTGGTAATTATTTCGGCGTGTGATATTATAACAACAAAATCTAAATAAACCGGAAGCCGTGAGGCTTCAGTCAAAAAAATGAAATTATGATGGAGACAGAGAATGGAAACAGATTCTACGACGAGAGCGGGAATCATGAAGAGAAGGAAAACAGCTTCAACAGATTCAGCAGTAACTCCGATGAGAACAGTCATGGTACTAACCGTCGTGAAGGACGACCCCGTTTTGTAAGGGTTGAGTATAATAATCGTCCTCAGTATTCAAGAGTTGAACGTCCTCAGCGCCAGGATGGAGATCAGGGTTACAACCAGGACCGTCCGCGACGTCAGTATAATCAGAATTATGGAGAGCAGGGCGGTTATCAGAACCGTCTGGGCGGTTACCAGAACCGTGGCTACAACAATAACCGTCAGCAGTACGGGCAGCAGCGTAATTATCAGCCCCGTCAGTATAACGTAGGCGAGGAGGTACAACCCCGATTCTACAGGGAGCGTGTTCAGGGCCAGAACGGTGACCAGGAAGGCGGCTACCAGCGTCAGGGTGGCTACCAGCGCCAGGGT
>CAJOLR010000010.1 GCA_905235565.1 uncultured Bacteroidaceae bacterium
GGGTATATCTGCCGCCGCAGTACAAGAAGGAGCCCAACCGCCGTTTCCCCGTGCTTTATCTGTTCCACGGAGCCGGCGAGGATGAGACCGGCTGGGGCACCCAGGGTAAGCTGGGCAACATCATGGACAACCTGATTGCCAAGAAGGAGGCCGAGCCCATGATCATCGTAATGGAGCACGCCGTTGCCACCGACCCCAATGCCACAGGCCGTCAGAACATGTTTGACTTTACATTCTTTGAGAAGGTGATGGTTGAGGAGATTGTACCCTATTTCGATGCCAACTACCGCACCCTTACCGACCGTGACAACCGCGCTATCTGCGGTCTCTCGCTGGGCGGATTCCAGTCATATACCATCGGTCTGGACCACCCGGAGATGTTTGGCTGGATAGGCGGATTCAGCGGATCGGGCCGCGGTCCCAACGACCGTCGCGACGCCGAGATGTACCCCAAGTCCATCAACGACCAGTACCACCTGCTCTACATATCAATAGGCACCGATGAGCCCGCCGGAATGTACCAGGGCATCCACGACCTGCATGTAGCGCTTGAGGGCTTAGGCATCAACCACATTTACTACGAGTCACCGGGCACCGGTCATGAATGGCTCACCTGGCGCCGCTCCCTGCACCAGTTTGCTCCGATGCTGTTTAAGAAGTAAATAAAAAAATATTAGACCTTAAGTTCTTTAAGAGAGGTTATTGTTTGATCAGATTTATAGGTCATGCTCAACAATTCTTTATTATTCAACCATGCCGTCTGACATCCAATGGAGGCGGCGGGAAGGATGTCTTTTTCCAGGCTGTCACCTATCATGAGGGTTTCTGATGGTTCAAATCCGAGAGCCTTTACCCCCAGACGGAATATCTCCGGATCTGGTTTTCGGACTCCTACAACGGCCGATTCTATTACGTCTTTGAAGAGGTGACT
Source organism: uncultured Bacteroidaceae bacterium (assembly GCA_905235565.1). Classification (GTDB taxonomy): domain Bacteria; phylum Bacteroidota; class Bacteroidia; order Bacteroidales; family Bacteroidaceae; genus Colenecus. The sequence goes on from CAJOLR010000010.1 coordinate 932, forward strand.
CAGGCCGAACTCATGCAGGACGGTGTGCATATTGCCGTAGAAGTTGGTTACCAACACCATTGGAAGTTGTATCCTTTCCAGAACGGGTTTGGATACGGTAGATATATGCTTTACCACCTTGTTGTAGCAGGTGTCAAGGATGGTGTCCTGGGCGGTTAAGGTTACACCATTGGACTGCAGATACTCGGTCTGCAAAGCTATCTTGGTCTGCAGGGTCTTGCAGAATGTATAGTCGGGTCCTATGATGGGGTTGCGGCCTAAGGTGCGCTCGGTATGAACGTAGGCATCCCAAAAAAGCGACTCGGGGACATCGGCCACAAGGGCGTAGGCATCACGGAATTGGTCAAACCAGTGGATGCCGTCGGAGTCTATGGTTCCGCCAAAATCTATGAGTATTCCCTTAATCATTCCGTTTGCACACCTTAATTAAGATTACACCTATCACAGTCCAGACCACCTGGCGCAGGCGGGCCACCAATGCTGTATAGAGTCCGTATGCACCGGGCACCTGGACACCTCCGGCAGCAAGGGCCATACCGCCCTCAAAACCTCCCATCTGCATGGGCGAGAAGAATATAAGGTTGCTGAACAGTGATGAGAATGCCATTACCAGTATGCTGTCCCAGAACGTGAATCCGGGCATGAGCATTCCTATAAGGAGCCAATACTCCAGGCACGATACCACGCGGGCGGCATACTCCAGAAACAGCGACCACCAGAACGGTGCTCGGCGCCGGGTATGAAGGAACGCTATCTGGCTGTCCACATCCTCCAGATCGGCACGGTGTTTATTCAAATATCCTGCAGCCCATTTCTTTACAAAAGGAATGTGGCTTAAAAGAGCAAATACCTTGACCACGAAACCCTTGCGGTAACCCAGAGAGAATATCCACAGCACTGCCACAAAAATAACCGTCATCACACCCAGAATAATGCATATCCACAGATTCAGCGCATAACCATCGGCTGTAAAATGCAGCACCACATAGAGTGCCACTGCCGACAGCCAGAAACAGAAATGGGAACAGATGTGCATCATGGAGTACAGGATTACGGCCGATGTGGCTTTCCTGCCGCCCACATATCCCTGGAGTTCAAGTATTCGGTAAGGCTCGCCACCCATAAGTCCAAGAGGAGTGACATAGTTTAGGGCATACCCTGAAACAGTCAGCTGGAACACCTTACCAGGCGGCACTCTCCTACCCGTTCCGTCATTTATTATCAGTCCGAACGAGCAGGCGTTCATCAGGTAGATGAATCCCCAGAGCACGACAATTACCGGAAACCATATCCCTGCCTCAGCCAGGACTTCCTTGACGCGGGTCCAGTCTGCATCGAACGTGAGCAGCATCAGTACTACTGCCGCCAGTCCTAACAGGAAGAATATGGTACGCCAGTGCCTCTTCATATATTGGCTGTCATTTCCCGGCACACCCTTTCATGTGATGCTCTCATTCCAAAGAATATCACGTTCATCACTGTCAGCTCAAATACGAAGTATATCCATGGCTGACCGATAAGCAATGATATGTAGAGGGCTATGGCCCGGGTATTGAAAGTTGATATGTTGGTCCATTTAAGCAGATGATATGTGCGGCGGCAGAACTCTGCCCCAAGCTCATGCGGAATCCTGCCGGCGTACTTGACGCGAACAGCGTTGCGGAATTTCTGGAAGCATGGCGTCATTCGCTCCTGGCTGCGTGTATAGTTCTGATAGAAGAAGAGCCAAATCTTCCAGAACCAGCGCTCACGCCATTGAGTAGAAGACTGTTGGGCAGCCAGTTCCCGGCTGTCATTAAGTTCAGAACTATCACCATGGAACAACAGGTAGATGTTCCTGTAATAATCGGCCAGACTGGCCTGACGTGTATGGAAAACCAGACCGGATGTGGCCTCCAGTATCCATATCCAGATGCCCCATATACGTCCGCCGCCAAACGGCATGGGCTCAAAGGTGAGCCTTAAACCTATGAAAACATAGATGAATATGAACCACAGATCACCGGCAAAACCGTCAAGCAGGCGCCCCCACATAGTCTTCTTGCCTGTCATGCGCGCCAGCTGACCGTCGGCACTGTCCAAAAAGTTTGCCAGCATGAGCATGAGTATGCCCAGAACAGTCCACTCCATTGTGGTGTGCCACCAGCAGAACCCTGCAAACACACCGAGGAATATGGAAATGACAGTAACTACATTGGGATGCACACCCAGCATTTCAAAGAATCGGGCTATGATATACCCGATGGGTCTTGTGAACCATATGTCCAGCCACTCCTCGGTATCCTTTGACTTGAATGTGGACTCAACAGTTCTTGTTTTCTTTCCTGTCATCTCTTATCCATTATCAACCTGGCAATCTTCTGCGCCGCACCTACCGTGCAGGTTCGGAAACTTGGCCAGTCATTGAAATCTATTATAGTAATCTTCCCGTCATCACCCACTACGGCATCGCCGCCATATACATCGACACCCAGTATGTCCGATGCCCGCCCGGCAACGGCAGTCAAAGCATCCATATCGACACGGCCTGATTCCGGTTGGTCATTAAAACGCTCCAGACCGAACTTGCCATCCCGAGCCGATGCGGCATAACAGTCAGTAAGGCCGAAACCCCTGACGCCGTAAAACTTTATCAGCCATCCCTTAACGTGAGCCTGGATTACACACTCACGGAAGCCGCGCTCTGAAAGACTGCGCATAGCAGCGTCCAGATTGTCGGCATCCTGAATATACTGCACATCATCCTTATCCACAGCATGGCTGTCAGCACGTTTTATCCAACAGGGGTATTTATTCCATCCTTGTGGAATACCGTCAGTGCTGCAAATAATGCTGTCGGGAATTAGTCCTGTGCCGTTCAACAGTGCGGTTTGCGATGCACGGCCGCAATTCCTTACAGCCTGTACGGCGTTGGTTACCGGAACTGACGCCTGCTCCAGGATGGACAACGCCTCATGGCTACGGGCCATCTGGAATATGCCGTCTATGCCATCGGGAATGGATTCAAGTTCCTGCTCACTGACACAGATAACCTCATGACCTGAACGGTCCAGTTCTGAGGCTACTCCACGGAATACGGCGGCATCGCCCGCGGTACGGTTAGGCGAATACAACTCGGCACGGCTTACTCCAAGGTATCTCATAGTTTTGCTATCTCCTGTGCGCGGGCAACATCACTCACATGGTCCACATCGACCACCGGTCCCATATCGAATGCCTTCAACATCATTCCTGCCTCCAGGAGCCGGCGCTGGAAATAGCGCATCCTGGTCTGTCCGCTGCCAACACACTTACCAAGGACCTCCAGTGCAGGTGCCTTTAGGGCATATATTCCGGCAGAAACATATCGGAGACCATCCTGCATATCATGGAAACCACAGATCATCATATCGGAATCAACATCCACGTAAAGTGGTTTCTCATCATCAATCAGTGATGTAACACCCATAAGACCGTCAAACGGGGTCTTTGAAAACTCATCCATCATCAATCTGAAACGGTTCTCGGAGAAGACGGTATCAACTGTGGTAACGCAGAACCGGTCACCCTCCAGATAGGGAGCAAGTTCCATAAGGCTATGCATGGGTGTGGGTGTTTTCTTAACCACCAGGTCAACCGGCAATCCCTTAAGCAGACTGACAGTTTCCGGATTCTCTCCGTTTACTATAACGGCTATACCATCGGCACCGCATCCCTTCATAATGCCCACCAGACGTATAATCATGGGTATGCCGTTTATTGGCACCAACGGTTTAGGCTGACTGAATCCTTCGGATGCCAGACGACTGCCTTCACCTGCAGATATGATGCCGAATCGCATTGACGCCGAAGGGTGTGTTTACTCCTTGTCAGGATTGAGATGCTTCAGCTTGTCGCTGTCATCGCGTCGGTCAAAGTAGAGTTTGCCCAGCGGATTGGCATGAATCGCCTTCTCTGTCTGACGTGAGCGGTATATGTCTATTGCCGTGAATATAGCCTCGCGCATGGATGCCTCGCTTGCCACTCCCTGGCCAGCTATGTCATAAGCGGTTCCATGATCGGGCGATGTACGTACAACAGGCAGGCCTGCCGTATAGTTCACGCCGCACTCCATGTCAAGAGCCTTGAGTGGAATAAGTCCCTGGTCATGATACATGGCCAATACAGCATCAAACTTACGGTACTCGCCGCTGCCAAAAAATCCGTCAGCCGGGAAGGGGCCGAAACACTGAATCTTGTCGGCCACAACCTCATCGATGGCGGGCTTGATTATTTCATTCTCCTCCTTGCCTATAAGTCCGTCATCGCTGGCATGCGGATTGAGCGCAAGTACTGCTATACGGGGTATCTCTATCCCGAAATCCTGTTTCAGGGATTTATGGAGGATTCTGAGTTTCTCCTTGATAAGGTCCCTGGACAGAAGCGATGCCACCTTGGATATAGGCTCGTGAACAGTGGCCAGAGCAACTCTCATGGAGCTGTTCATAAGAATCATAAGAGCCTTATTGCCATCTCCCAACTTTGCCTCGATATATTCGGTGTGACCGGGGAAATTGAATGAGTCAGAGTGAATGGTCTTCTTGTTTATAGGTGCGGTAACCAGCACATCAATCTTACCCTCGCGGTACTCCTTTACGGCACGTTCCAGAGCCAGGAATGCAGCATGTCCACTCTCCTCGGTTGGGAGTCCGAAATCCACCTTGACATCCTCCTTGTTGCAGTTTACCACATTCAGGCGGTCCTGCTGTGCATCGGACGCGCTGTCTACCACATTGAAATTAGTGGGGGAATCTATCGCCTTGCGATGGTATGTCATAACCTTGGGGGAGCCATACACCACAGGTGTGCAGAACTCAAACATGGTGGGATCCTCAAAAGTCTTGAGGATAACCTCATATCCTATTCCGTTCACATCACCCTGGGTGATGCCTACAACTATCCTTTCACTCATATCTTTTCTTTCAAATTAGTCTTCGGGGGTTATTAATATCTCTTCCAGATTATAATTGAATTTCTCCAGATCCAGTTCATCCGGCAGGCGCAGTGTATAGAGTGCCGCCTCCAGTTTCTTGAGAATGTTACGCTTTGGCTGGTTGGGGTAATAGACAAAGGCCTCGGCCACAACAACACGCTGGTTCTTTTCGTCAACACGTGAAACCGATACGAACGGACCTCCCATATCGTAACCCTTGATATTCCAGAGTCCGCGTACTACCTGGGCATACTGGCCATGAACCGTCTCGTCCGATATCAGATTGAAACCTTTTGTAGTCATCATGTATTGTCCCTCTTTAGGTCCGGGGACATTGGCCTTCATGACCGAGTCACGCTTATGGACAAAGTATGCCTCGGTAAAGGTGTTTACGTGACGGTACGGGTAAGAATAGACTACAATGTTCAGGTTCTGTTCAACGTTTCTGGGGAATCTGTCCTGACTGGCAGCCCATACAAAATTCCTGCCGGTCTTGGTCCTGGTCAACTCCGTCGGAGCCCACATATCACATCCGAAAGTCTTCTTCACGGCCTCACGTATATGCGGCTGGTGGTCATTCCTGAGCAGATCTATCTGGCGGTTCAGTTCAGCCCTGGTAAAGAATTCTATGATGGCATCGTGATTCTCAACCACAAAGTCCTTGAACTTGAGCGCATTGGGTGCCTGAATGGTCATCACTATCTGAGGGGCTGCATACACATCCCTTGAGAACTTGAACTTGCAACTGGAATAAGTGGCAGGATCAATCTTGATGATCACTATGTTACGGCACAGGCGCAATGTCTTGGAGAGGTTGTTCTTGGTTATTTTGGAAACCTTGAAACAAGGCTCAGACTGCGCTACACCGGCCAGATCGTCGGTAAGGACAGCATAGAGGGAGTCAACCGCGCCATTATGGAAATCATCCTCGTCTGCAACCAGAAGGATCTCATATGGGGAGCCGGCAGATGTTGGAGTAAGGATGGATTTCTTTTTACCGCGGCCAACCCTGACATCACCTTTTTGGGATTTCTTGGCGTTACCTGACTTAACCGGAACCTTTGCTTCGGTCTGGGCCCCATCGGCCTTTGACTGTTCTCCTTTACGGGAATTGCCGCATGCAACGGTTACCATTACCGCCAGCAACGCCATGCAAACTTTATAGAAAAACTGTTTCATGATCTTATGGTTTTAATGATTCTTCATTTGCAGTACTCAACATTCCGCAGGCAGCCCATATATCCTCGCCACGCGATGCGCGGATTGTGGCAAACACGCCGTGAGTGGTAAGCCAGTCGCGGAACTCCGTCATTTTCTGTTCCGATACCGGACGCAGCGGACTGTCGGGGATGGCATGGAAACGTATCAGGTTAACCCTGCAACTCAGTCCGCTGAGCGTTTTGACCAGCTGACGGGCATCGTCCATAGAGTCATTCACACCGTCAAACATGGTGTACTCGAATGACAGACGGCGCTGATGGCTGAAATCATACCGGCGCAGCACCTCCAGCATCTCGGTCATGGAGAATGCCTTCTCGGCCGGAATAAGTTCACGGCGCTTATCCGGTGTGGGAGCATGCAGGCTCACTGCGATATGACAGTCACAGCCCTCAATAAGCTGTTTAAGCTCGCGGCGCAGGCCTACTGTCGATATGGTGATGCGTTTGGGACTCCAGCCGAATCCCCACGCAGATGTGAGTATCTCCTGGACGGCCAGTACATTCTCCAGATTATCTAAAGGCTCACCCATACCCATAAACACCACATTGGTCAGGTTCTCCTTACCCGGCAGAGAAAGTATCTGGTTAAGTATCTCACCTGCTGTAAGACTGGCGGTATAGTGCTGGCGGCCTGTCATGCAGAACACGCAGCCCATCTTGCAGCCTACCTGACTGGATATGCAGAGCGTGGCGCGGTCATCATCAGGAATATAGACCGCCTCAACATAGTGGCCGTTCTGAACGGGAAACAGGTATTTGACCGTACCGTCGGCCGATGCTGCCTTGTGCGAAGGCTCAGCCAGACCTACCTCATAGTTCTCTGCCAGCTTGGCCCTGTGCTTAAGAGATATATTGGTCATGCCGTCAATGGAGCGGACCTGCTTTACGTAGAGCCAATCGGCCATCTGCCTGGCTGTAAACAGGGGCATACCGTTCTCCACAGCCACCTGCTGCAGCTGTGCCAATGTCATTCCAACCAGATTCTTCAGAGCCATTTTTCTATTCCTTTACCCCAAAAACGTAGTGTTTTCCGCATTACGTCTTAAAAGTTTACAAAGGTATTAAAATAATTCATTATTTTCGCTGATATGATTCACACCATTGATTTACCCCAATACGGCAGTTCAACGCAATTTGTCAGAGAGACGCTGAACGCATGCCGTGACCAGTATATCCTGCTCAATCTGACCGGCAGGGAAGTGACAATAACCGATGAGGCTGCAGAGCGTCTTAAAGAGTATGCACGGGCCAAAGGCGCAGGTATGGTCTACTCCGATTACATCAAGACCTTAGGGGCCGATGCTACCGTTCCAGCCCCGCTCATTGACATACAGAGCGGCAGTCTGAGAGACGACTTTGACTTTGGTGCACTGGTGCTTCTTACACCGGCAGGCATTGATGCCTGTCTGGCATTCCCGGGAGAGGAGTTCAAAACCGCAGGTTTCTACCAGATGCGTCTGGCCATCCAGCGCAATCTGCCAATAGTACGCCTTCCGCAGCCGCTATACACAATTGCCGAGACTGATTTCCGCACATCGGGCCAGAAACAGTTTGACTACGTGAACCCGCGCAACCGCGATGTCCAGATAGAGATGGAGGCAGCCTGCACCGAGCATCTGAAACTGATTGACGGCTATCTCAAACCCGGAGCCGGAGCATCCGTAAACACCAATGAGGGCAGTTTCCCCGTGCTGGCATCGGTCATCATTCCTGTCCGCAACCGCGAGCGTACCATTGCCGATGCTGTGAAATCGGCCATGATCCAGCAGTTGGACGGTCCGTACAACGTAATTGTGGTTGACAACCACTCCACAGACAGCACCACTCAGATACTCTCTGATCTTGCAAAGGCCGACAAGCGTCTGGTACACATAATTCCCGAGCGCACAGACCTGGGCATAGGCGGCTGCTGGAATCTGGCGGTCAACGACAGCCGCTGCGGGCGGTTTGCAGTCCAACTGGACAGCGATGACCTCTACAGCAGCCCCGGCACTTTGCAGAAAGTTGTTGACAAGTTCCGTGAGGGCGGTTACTCCATGGTGATAGGCAGTTACCGCATGTGCAACTTTGACCTTGAGACCCTGCCTCCCGGAATAATAGACCACCGTGAGTGGACTGACGGGAACGGGCCGAACAATGCGTTGCGCATAAACGGACTGGGTGCGCCCCGTGCTTTCTACACCCCTGTAGTACGTAAGATAGGGTTCCCCAACGTCAGTTACGGAGAAGATTATGCGGTAGCCATCCGCATTGCAGGAGAGTACCGGATCGGCCGCATATTTGACGAACTTTACCTGTGCCGACGTTGGGAGGGCAACAGCGACGCCGCCCTGAGCCCCGAGAAGGTGAATGCGAACAATCTTTACAAAGATTCACTCCGCACTGCCGAGTTGCAGAGACGTATCACATCTAACCGCATCAATTGATGGAAGACATTTTCAAGCACCTTGACCAGTGTCTCCAGGAGCAGTTGGCCGCATGGCCGGCCGCAAAACAGGCTTTTGACAATCTGGAGCAGGTACAGACCCGGGTATTGTCATCATCGGGACTTGCCCTGCAGCATAATCCGGCCCGTATTATATCCACTACAGCCAAGATAAAGCCGGCCGAGATTGCCGCCCGGTCATGTTTTCTGTGTGAGGACTTCCGTCCGCGTGAACAGAAATCCATAGAGCTGGATGACAGGTTCTACCTGCTGGTAAACCCCTACCCTATACTCCGTGAGCATTACTGCGTAGTAAGCCGCGAACACCGGCCCCAGCTGTTCAGGGACTGCTACAGGGAGATGCTTGACATTGCATCCCGTCTTGAGCCCGGATACATGATATTCTACAACGGGCCCCGCAGCGGTGCATCGGCACCTGACCACCTGCATATGCAGATAGGAAGGTCCCAGGGTATTCCGCTGGTGGACAAACTGCGTGAGAACGAGCCCCCAGCAACCGATGAACCCATTACAATCCAGCCGTTCGGATTCCCGGTTATTGTAATAAAAGGATCTGACCCTGACAAACTCTGGAACTACATTTGCGGTATGACTGTTTATGACGGTGAGAGCGAGCCACGCATGAACGTACTCTCATTCAACCGCAACGGCCAGGTGATGACCGCAATCATACCCCGCAGCAAGCATCGTCCGGACTGCTATTATGCCGAAGGCGATGACAAGATAATGGTCAGTCCCGGAGCTGTCGATATGTTCGGACTGGTAATAACTCCACGTAAGGAAGACTTTGAATCACTGACCGAAAAGCAGGTGCTTGACATTTACCGTCAGGTCACCCCGCAACAGCCCAAAATCAGGGTTGGCATAATGGCTGCCCGCGAGATACGTTTCTGCCTGAACGACAGCTACACTGACGACCGCAGCAGTTTTGAAGGCGAGATGTGCATCAGTGCCGTCCAGGGGCGCCTCAATTGGAACGGCGTGCTTATAGACAGCCTTACTCTCAAGCCCAACGAACACGGAGCCACATTCACCCTGCATGACGTAACCATCGGCATTGGATTCCACTGGGAGCGCCGTGAGGAGCAGACATTCTCCGGCCAGCTCAAGTTCATAATTGAGGACGGACTGGTAAGAGCCATAAACATTCTGTCTGTAGAGGAGTACCTGACCAGCGTGATATCATCGGAGATGAAACCCACTGCCAGCCGCGAGTTCCTGCGCGCCCACGCCGTAATTTCACGCAGCTGGGTATTGGCACAATTGCGCTCACCCTACAGGACAGTCCAAACGGCTGATAAAGCGGAGCCCACTCACGGGCATATACTGGACCGCATAATAAAATGGTATGATCATGACCAGCATACCCTATTCGATGTCTGTGCCGATGACCACTGCCAGCGTTATCAGGGCCGGACACGTATAATAAGCGCAGCAGCACAGGCTGCCGTAAAGGATACATTCGGACAGACACTGGTAAGTGAAGGACATTTGTGCGATGCACGGTTCAGTAAATGCTGCGGAGGCATTACCGAGCAGTTTGAGACCTGCTGGCAGGATGAGCACAAGCCTTATCTGGTGGCGCTGCGTGACAGCAGCATAAACGAAGGCGTGCTGCCCGACCTCACCGTTGAGAAGAATGCCCGCCAGTGGATTCTCTCCGGGCCCAAGTCATTCTGCAATTCGGCCGACGGCAATATACTGTCAGAATCGCTCAACGGCTACGACCTGGAGACCCCGGACTTCTACCGCTGGACGGTGCAATACACCACCGCTCAGATATCGGACATATTCCGCCGTAAATCAGGTCTGGATATTGGCGATATAATTGATATGCGTCCTATAAAACGCGGACCGTCGGGCCGTATCTATGAGCTGGAGATTGAAGGTACCAAGAGTACCGTAACAATAGGCAAGGAACTTGAAATACGCCGCACGCTGTCAGAATCACACCTGTTCAGCAGTGCGTTCATACTGGAGAAAACTCAGGACGGATTCATAATTAAGGGAGCCGGCTGGGGTCACGGAGCAGGACTCTGCCAGATAGGAGCCGCGGTGATGGCCGCCAAAGGCTACACCTACCGCGAGATCCTGCAGCACTACTATCCCCACACCACCCTGGGCCGTTTCTATTAACTATCAAGCCAGGCGCGGCGTTCGCTCTCAGGGAACTTCTCAATAGCGTACCGGAGTGCGGTACGGGGCATTGTATGTACACGGGGACGGAGCCATTGGCGCAGCTCATCCGGATTGCGCTTGCCGGCTTCACGCAACAGCCAGCCTACGGCTTTCTGAATCAGGTCGTGCTTGTGACCCAGCAGTATTTCGGCAATGGCGTAGGTATCGGCAGTCTGGCCGTGACGGATAAACTGCATGGTGCTTACCATTCCTATACGCTGCTCCCAGATGGTCTTGCCGCTGCGGGCCAGATCATATAACAGACTGCGGTCCTTGTCAAGCAGCCAGGTTCCAATCAGGGGGTAGCATGAAAGGTCCACAAGATCCCAGTTGTTTATGTAGTCTGTATGCGACAGATAAAAATCCACGCACTGTTTCTGCAATTCAGGACTCTTTTTGTTGTGGCTGAATATCTCGACAAGTGCAAGCAGTGCCGCCAGACGCACTTCGTGATACTTGCTGGTAATGCACTCCTCAAGTTCGGTAAAGCCCACATCCTTCCAGCATTCCTTTACTGCCGTACGCGTAACCGGCACCTTGATTCCCAGGAAAAGGTCACCATAGCCGTATTGGCCGGGGCCGGTCTTGAAGAACCGCATAAGGCCCTCCACCTGTGTGGGGTCCGCATGCTGCAGCATACTTTCAAGCAACTTATTCATAGTACGCCTTGATTATCTGTGATGCGCGTTCCAGAGTCTCAGGTTTACCTGCATCGACCCAATTGCCTGGGTCCGATAAAACCGATCTCAGCCTTAGACGTGCTGCATTATCCACATAGAAATCCGTTATTGAGAACCTTGGCTCCGGTATGGCATCCAGCAAAGGCAGCAACGTTTGCGACAACACATGAATACCCTGGAAAGCACAAGGGGCAAAACGGGACTTGTCAAAGTCCGGGTACGGGGAGCGTACCTGCCCGGTCTTTTCATTGCTCCAGCCGCACAGCAATCCGCCGGTATCAAAATAGAGGTAACGTGATGTGGAACGCTGAGCCACAAGCAGGGTAGAGTCGGCCCCACTCTCAATATGGGCCAGATACAACGCCTTTAAATCTGCCGATGAGAATATGTCCACGTTGTGGACCAGCACAGGCTGTTCATTGTCAAACAGGCGCATTGCCTTGCGGATTCCGCCTCCGGTATCCAGCAGCAGGTCTGTCTCATCGGACAGAAGGATATCAAGCCCAAAGTTATCATGCTCCTCAAGGAAGGCCTTGACCTTAGGTGCAAAGTGGTGTATGTTGATTACAAAACGGTCAAACCCGGCAGCAGAAAGATGCCGCAACTGATGTTCCAGCATAGTACGCCCGCAAACCTCTACGAGTGCCTTGGGGCGGTCCGATGTAAGTTCTCCCAACCGGGTTCCCAGTCCCGCTGCAAGTATCAGCGCATTCATAACTCAGTGCGTTTGTTCTGTTCCCGATGCTCAAGTACTATACGTATCCTGTCACCGTACTTATCCTTTAGATGTGCGGCCAGATGGTTGGCGCAATAGAGAGAGCGGTGCTGTCCGCCGGTGCAGCCGAATGCCACCATAAGATTGCTGAATCCGCGCTCGACATAGTTGGTCACAGCCGGATCAACCAGACCGTAAACATTCTCCAGGTATTTCTGCACCTCGCCCTGGCTCTCCAGGAACTCTATCACGGGTGCATCGGCTCCGGTTATGCCTTTATACTGCTCATAGCGTCCGGGATTATGCATTGCGCGGCAGTCAAACACAAATCCGCCTCCGTTGCCGCTGGGATCCTCCGGCACGCCGCCTTTGCGGTAACTGAAACTCATTACGCGGACTGTAAGTTTGCCGTCAGAGGGCTGAGCGGGAACGAACTGAGGCAATGACACCAACCCGCGTAACACCTCTGCAAGATAAGGATAATCTTCTGAGCCCACACCTGCATCCAGCAAATCGCGCAGGTTGCCGATTGCCCCGGGTATGCTCTCTATAAAGTGCTGCTTGCGCTCAAAATAACCGCGGAACCCGTATGCTCCCAGTACCTGCAAGGTGCGGAACAGCACAAAATGCATCAGCCCGGCGCGGAAGGAATTACCGTCAACCTTGCGGTAACGGGCAATTGACTCCACATATGTATCTATAAGGTGATTACGCAAGTCCTGAGGATATGCGGCACGAGCCTGCCAGAGGAACGACGCCACGTCATACTCCACCGGTCCGCGGCGACCGCCCTGGAAATCTATGAACCAGGGCTCACCTTCCCTGACCATAACGTTACGTGCCTGAAAATCGCGGTACATGAACGTACTGTACGGTGCATCGGCCAGCAACACAGAAGCCAACCTCCCGAAATCATCCTCCAGGCGGGCCTCATGGAACTCCAGTCCGGTAGCCTTGAGAAAACTGTATTTGAAATAGTTAAGGTCCCAGAATATGCTGCGACGGTCAAACGCCTCGCAAGGGAAGCAGACACTGTAGTCCATTCCCTTTCCTCCGCGGAACTGGATATCGGGCAGCAGACGCATCACCTTTTCCAGCAAGCCGGTCTGATACTCATCATATGAGCCTCTCTTACGGGCACTCTCCATAGCCCCGAAGAGGGACTCATCGCCCAGGTCCTCAAGCAGGTAGTACATACCGCTGTCAGATACCGCCAATATCTCTGGAACAGGCAATCCCGCAGCACGCAGACGGCGCCCTATGGTCAGGAACGCACGGTTCTCATCGGGATTGGTACCCTCTACTCCCACAACCGTACTGCCGCCGGGAAGAGTACATCTGTAATAAACACGATTGGAGCCTGCGGCAGTCAGTCTGGTGACCGCCTCAGGCTCACAACCGGAATATTTTAAAAGCAACTCTTTAAGTCTCTCATTCATAATGAGACCAAAGGTACTTTTTTTTTCCTTTCTCTATATCATACTGCAGGAATAATCACACACATCAGAATATGTGCATGAAAGATATGTCGGAGTTGCAGCTTGTAACCTGCTCCACTGCGCCCGTGGCGGGATCATATGAGAATATGCCCGACTTGTCAACTCCGTAGGCCGAAAAATAGAACTTGCCCTGATACTCCTCTATGGAGCAACTGTGGCCGTCGGTATAAGGTATGCCGTCTATCTTGGCAATGGTCTTGGCGTTAAGGTCAATCACCGTTGCCATAGTGTTTCGGGCAGTATAGGGATTGTCTCCGTTCAGTTCAAGTATTCCCACATATGCCAGCACCTTGCCGTTGCCTATGTAGGCCGAATTATAGATGGTTGCGGGTTTCCAGCCGTCTGTTCCTTCAATGGCAGTTGTGCTGACATCCCATGAGCGGCTGGGATCAAACTCCTGCTGACCGTTGGGTATGCATACGAATCCGCTCTTGAGATATGAGGGATCATATCCGAAATAACCTGCGCACGCCACATAGATATCCTTATTCTCGTTCATGAATATCATGCCGGGAAGGAACGGGCGTGTGGGGAAGCAGAGTCCGGTCTGATTCTCTGATATAACCTTGACAACCTGATCAGTAGTGATATCTATGATAGCTACATCGGCCTGACGGTAATTCTCAAAAGGCATCCATGTGGCACCTATCTGATCAAGTGCCAGATAGAGGTAGTTGCCGCGGATAATACCCATGGCAGGATCGGCGCACTGGTCAGAGAATCCGTACTGCGTCAGGTTGATAGTGCCTGTGGTCTCCAGTGTCTTGGGATTGACGACCATCACGTTGCCCTGGCCATAGAGAGGAATGTATGCCTTGCTGTCATTGACATAGATAAGGCAGTAGGGGCTGGAGCCGGGAACGATCTGCTTGGATGCCACCTGTCTGAGTCCATCCTTTGAGCGCTCGTAGCGCACCAGTGTCTGGCTGCTCTTGGCCATATCGGTAGGGAACATGTAAATGTCATTCCCTTGAACGGTGAATGTTGCGGCAAATCCAATCTGAATGGCATTGTCAAAACTGATTTTACTGCTAAAATCCTCTATCTGAATAAGATAAGATGAACCACTGGTTCCGTCATCGTTCTTGACGGTGGGCTCCAGAAGTATATGACCCTTGCCGCCGGGCAGTTCATCGGTTTCCTGTTTTTTCTCCTTGTCACATGACGTCAGTGCCAGTGACACTGCGCACAGCATGGCTGCGCTGTATAAAAGTCTCTTTTTCATTGTTGTAATATGTTTATTGATGATTGTTATCTGAGTATGTAGCGGAGTTTCAGCCCTAGTGTACGACCGGGCAGCGGGCAGTTGTATTCCGATATGACGGTGGCATCGGCCACATTCTTTATGCTGCCCGATATATAGAGCCTCTGGTCAAAGAAACTGTGCTCAAACCCCAGGTCAAAGGTCAGGCTGCGGGGTATGCGGCGTTTCTCATTTTTTGTTAGTTCAAAATCATAGAAATACTCCTCTATGAATGACATGTCGGCAAACAGTCGGGTGTTCTGCCCGGTTCCGCCAAACAGGTTCTCCTTATGGAACTCCAGTCCGGCATTTGACATAAGATACGGGATATTGGGCATACGCTTGCCCTTAGTGGGATTAGGCATTTCCGTTCCGGCCTCATGATCGCGGGTGTCACGCAGGTCCTGATAGGTTGCATTGACATATCCGTACAGGCAAGGTAGCATATCGGCCTTAACCTCGGCTTCAACACCTAAGGTGCGCATCTGACCAAAGTTCTGATACTGTGCGCCAAGTATGCCCTTGACAAAACGTATCATGTCATCCACATGCATGTAAAAGCCGTTCACTTCTATCTGCAGGTTTGAGGGATGTATTCCTGTAAGGTCATACAGCAGTCCGGCATTGGCACTCAGGTTACGCTCGGGCAGCAGGTCACGCGCCGGGGTTATGGTGGCACCATCACCCAGCAACTCGTTTTCGGCCGGTATACGGACATCATATCCGCCGGACAGTTTTGCCATCAGGCCAGGGGTGATACGGTAACGCATGGCCTCGCTGTAACCCCAACTGGTCTTGCGCAGGGTGATAGGCTCGGACGGCACGTTGACATAGACGTTCTGGTATCGGGTATCCATGCCGTACCAGTAATAGCGTCCGGTAAGGGAGTTAAGGAAACGCTGGTCAAGAGAGCGGTAATCATAAGTGAGTCCCACCACCCAACTGCGCATACGTGAATCAAAGTCTACCTTCTTGCCCAGACTGAGTATCTTAAGGTCATCACTGGGACGGCCGTCGGCAGTCTGAAGCACAGAATTGAAGATAACAGAGTTGCGCTTGTTTATCAGGTATTCTATATAGAGTTTGTTGAGGAGGGTGAGTTTTCGGTTATCGGAGTCCGATGCAAACCTGTTGTTGGTAATCTCACCTCCATAGACAGACGGTGTGGGATACCCAAGGCCTGTCCAGTCATAATAGGTCTTGGCTGTGTCAATCATATGGTATCTGGTATATGCCACAGCTGTTGACATGTCAAAATCCAGTCCTTCCAGGAATAAGTCATCCTTTTCAAGCTTGAAGTTGAGCAGGAATCCGTCCGATTTGGTATGTGCGTGACGTATATCGGTGTCAATACCCTGTATCTCATGGTAGGTGCGCAGATATACCGGCTCCAGTTCAACTTCATCAAACCACCAGTTGTGGGCCTTCATGCTACCGCCCATGAGTACCTTTTTGTAGGTATCATGGTCACGTTTAATCTTGAGGCCTTTTACATACGGCGACTCCATCACGTAGTCGTTATCGGCATAATTGAAGCCCCCTCCAACTCCGTACACCAGGCCGTGTTTGCGGTCGTTCTTTTTGAGTACCGTCTGGAAACGGTTGGTATTGTATGACTCGCGCTGATAACTGACATCGGCATAATGGTCGGGATACTCCTTTATGACTATGTTTACCGCACCTCCCATGGCCGATCCGCCGAACTTGGCGGGTACCACACCTTTATATATCTCTATGCGGTCAATCATATCGATAGGAATATCGTTAAGGTCCAGGAAATCAGACTGGTCGGCCATAGGAGTCTCATCAATGAAAAAGCCTATGCGCTTGCCTTCAAGACCGCGGACAGAGAGTCTGGAGGTGCTTCCCATTCCGCCCGAGGCCCTTATGGTAACGCCTACCGTCCTGGCCAGAATGCTCTGTATGTCACTCACCGTTCCCTGCAGCTGCTGCATGCTTATTACCGATACCGGCATAGCCTGCTCACGCAACAGTCTTGCCTGGCTTTTCTCCGATATGATAACCTCCGAGAGTGACATGGACTCCGGTTTGAGTCCTATGTCATTTGAACGGTTACCCTTATCGGTACTTACGGTTTTCTCCTGCGGGTGATAGCCCAGGAACTGAACCTTCAGCGTGTATGTGCCGTCCGGTATATCTGTTATGCGGAAAACGCCTTCATTATCCGATATAACCCCTCTCTCAAGTTCTTCAATGTAAACGGTGGCGCCGGCTAGGGGAGAGTTGTCATTCACGTCATAGACCGTACCTATTATATCTATCTCTTTTTCCAGGTCATCGGCCCGTAATGGTCCGATACTCAACATTGCAATCAAACCCGTCATCAGGGCTCTGTACATGTGTTTCATTGTTTCAATTATCAGTTAAAGAACGGTTGCAAAGGTATCTCTGAGAGGTATCGGGGGCAATCACTAAAAATAGGGATTTAATCACGGCCATTGTCGGCATTATCAGTTTTTCATTATCTTCGCACCGGACAACAAACCTTAATTATGAGAAAGTTAATCACTGCTATCATGCTGATTATGGCCGTCACGGCTGTTTCAGCCCAGGAGAACATCTATTCTTTCAAGGTAAAGAATGATCAGGGTAAGGAAGTAAGCCTTGAGCAATACAAGGGCAAACTGCTGCTTATTGTCAACACCGCCACACGCTGCGGATTTACCCCTCAGTACAAGGACCTGGAGGACATTTATGAGAAATTCAATGAGGAGGGTTTCGAGATACTGGATTTCCCCTGCAACCAGTTCGGTCAGCAGGCTCCCGGTACCATAGCCGAGATCAAGGAATTCTGCTCGGCCAACTATCACGTCAAATTCACCCAGTTTGACAAGATTGAGGTGAACGGAGACAATGAGATTCCTCTCTACACCTGGCTCAAGGCCAATGCCGAAAACAAGAACAACATTCGCTGGAACTTCACCAAGTTCCTGATATCGCCCGACGGCAAGGTCCTTAAACGCTTTGAGCCCGGCGACAAGATGACCGATGTAGAGGCTGCAGTGAAAGAGGCTCTTAAATAATGCAAGCCACGCCCCACTCAGCACCCGGAATGGATTATTCAGCCTGCAGGTTTTTTATCCGCAGGCTGAATTCGCATACCCCCGGCAAACCAGCTGAGATTCCACCCGCATCACTGCCTCTCATAGGATTCATATATGTGACATCGGGCCAAGTCCTGGTTGAGACCGACGGCAATCCGTATCTCTGTCAGACCGGACATGCATTGATCATACCGGCCAGTCACCCGTTCTCAGTCAGGTATTACCATGATGCCGCAGGTTACACAGGGGCATTCTCCACTTCACTTCTGTCCGATACCAAGCCGCTGCGTTTTCTCACCGAGCCGGTTCACCAGGCTTTCTGGTTTGACGAGGGTGTCTTTATGGGAGAGTTGTTCAACATGATACTACTCTCTTTTGAAAAAGGTGATGACCTTTTCATAAACAAAGCCATGGACCTGTTCCTGTCACGTATCAAATCCGGCAAGACAGTTGCTGTTCCTGACATAGTGAACCGGTTCCTGGAATCGGCTTTCAACCCCGACCTCGGCATCGGAACGATATCATCATATGCCGCCCAAGCCGGTATAAGCGAAAACTATCTGAGCCGTCAGGTAAAGCAAAGCACAGGGCGCAGCGTAGGAGAATGGATCGATGCAGTGCGTATAGTCAGAGCCAAGAAACTACTGTCCGAGACATTCCTCCCCATCATTGATGTGGCAACGGCTGTAGGCCTGGCAGACCAGTCCTATTTTGCACGTTTCTTTAAGCGGGGGACAGGACAGACACCGTCCGAATTCCGCAAAACCATGCAAGGATAATCCTAATTATTGTACTTTAAGTTCTAAAATGACACGTTGTTTTTGCGGACCTTTGCAACCGCTATGACAACGATGTTTCTTTTATCCCTATTTGCAGCAATATCACCCATAGAAGACACTCTTACGCAGCAACTACCCATGATAACCATTGCTGCGCTCAAGGAGCAGGTGCCTTTGGAAAGAGTCGCTTCGGCCGTATCGGTCATATCATATGAAACCATACAGAGAAATAGCACCTATCGTCCTAGTACTCTGTCATCGGTCATACCCAGTTTACACATCCCCGACTACGGTGCATCACTTACATCAACCATCTATCTGCGCGGATTGGGTTCCAGAATGGAGAATCCTGTGATGGGCCTATACATTGACGGTATTCCGGTAATTGACAAGAACGCCTATGACTTTGACTGGGAAGGCATAAACCGGGCAACCATGCTGCGCGGACCGCAGGGTACCCTATACGGCCGCAACGCGATGGGTGGCGTGCTGTCACTCACCACTTTCTCACCCAGTGATGGCTACCGCCCCACCCTCAGTATTGAATACGGTACGGCAAACACCGTGAGGGCCGGAATTTCTTTCACTGCGGGAAACAACGCCCTGTCGGCCACTTTCCGCCACACCGACGGTTATTTTGACAACGTCTTCAGGGACAGCCCCTGTGATCCATATGACGGCCTTGCCCTGCGCTGGAAACTGGTCAGCCACTGCACCGAGCGTCTGTGCATGACCAACACCCTGTCGGCCAACATATCTGACGAGGGAGGTTTTGCCTACGGCATGTGGAAGGATGGTGTACAGCACCCTGTATCCTATAATGATGAAGGCAGTTACAAAAGACTGTCGGTAATTGAGGGCTACCGCCTGCACCGTCGAGGAGACCTGATTGTAACCGATGCCACAGCATCGCTCCAACTGCTGGCCGATGATATGCACATGGACCAGGATTACACGGAGAAATCAATCTTTACACTGCAGCAGAAACAACTCAGCGGCGCCGGCACTGTGGAGTTAACCGTACGCAGAGCCGACGAGGAAGCCATCTGTCAGCCGCAGACAGGACTGTTCGGATTCTACCGTCTCAATCAGCTGAACGCCCCCGTAACATTCAAGCGGGAGGGAATCGAGACCCTTATACTGAACAACGCAAACAGCCATATACCCACGGATATAGGCCAGCTTGCCATATCCGACCCGGAGATGCCTGTAAATTCCGACTTCATGATTGATACCTGGAATGCTGCCCTGTTCCACGAGTCGGTCTTTGACCTGGACCGATGGCTCATAACAGCCGGCATAAGGTTTGACTATGAAGGCGGTACAATGGACTATGACTGCATGACCCGTCTGCACTACCGCTTTGAACCCGTCATGACGGCCGACAGGGACCTGTCCATCCCTTATAAGGGTACGGTAAGTCACAGCCACTTTCAGGTGCTTCCAAAACTGTCGGCACTGTTCAGGGCAACCGGTGCAGTCTCATTATTCTATACAGTATCCAAAGGTTACAGAGCCGGCGGATTCAACACCCAGATATTCTCGGACATCCTGCAGAACATGACCATGACCGCCACAATGAACGATATGGGAGTCTATCTGGACCGCCCGTTCGTATCGGTCAATGCCAAGAATACGGAGTATAACCCTGAAACAGCCTGGAACATGGAGTTGGGAACACGCATACGTCATGAGTCATTGAGCGTGGAGTCATCGGCCTATTATTTGGATGTAAGGAACCAGCAGCTTACGGTATTCCCGCCGGGAATGTCAACGGGACGCATGATGACCAATGCCGGCCGCAGCCGCAGCATAGGCGTGGAGACTGAACTGGGATGGACACCGGGACAGTTCCGCTCACATGTCTCCTACTCATGGTGTGACGCCCGTTTTGTGAGTTTCAATGACGGCAACAATGACTATTCCGGCAACCGCCTGCCTTATGTTCCCGAACACACGCTGTTCCTTAACGCGGGGTACAGTTTCAAGGCAGGAAACAAGACACTTGACGTGGACGCATCCCTTCGCGGCGAGGGTCCTTTCTGCTGGAACGAATCCGGAACACACAAGTGGCCGTTCCATCTCAAGGCCAACGCACGGATAGCGCTCGTCTCTGACAATTGGGAGTTCTTTGTCAGGGCCGATAACCTGACCGATGAGAACCGCCCGAGTTTCTATTTCAAATCCATGGACAACGAGTTCTTTGCATCGGACAAACCCAGAATAATTATGACAGGAATAACTTTAAAACTATAAAAACATGAAGAAAACAGTATTGATTCTCGCTGCTATAGCAACAGTTCTGGTGAGTTGTGACAAGGCTGAAACCGACAACGGAAATCAGGAAGAAATTGTGACAGTAAGCAACGACACCGTATTCTATTCAGGCACCTTGCTTGCAAACGCATCAAGCGGAGACTGCCAGACTCCAGACACCAGGATCAGCATCAACCCTTCAGACAAGGCTGATTCTACGTCAATCACCATATTCAAGGCCAAACTGGCCGAAAGAATGCCGGCCATGGATATCATCATTCCGGGCATTGCAGTACAGAAGAACGGTGACGTAACCGTTCTCTCTGCCGACAGCACCATTCCACAGGCAATGGGCAACCCCTTCCCCAAGTACGCTGTCACCGGGTTTGAAGGTGAGATCCTGAACGACGAGATTACATTCTCACTCAAGTTCGGCTCAACTCCCACCAGCTTCAACGGCAGGATTACAGAATAATCTGATCCCATCTATAGTAGCCCGATGCCCCTTCCGGAAGCTTTCCGGGAGGGGTCGTTGTTTACAGTCACTTTTTTTTATATATTCGCAGTCAGGAATACAAACACAACAAATAATAGTATTATGAAAAAAAATCTGTTAATGATGCTGGCAGTCATGTTCATGACCGTTTGTTCAGCAAAGGATCCTAAAGTACTGATAACTTATTTCTCCGCATCGGGAACAACAAAATCACTGTCACAGGACCTGGCCAAGGCCACGGGTGCCGACCTCTTTGAGATTGAGGGCGCACAGCCTTACACCGCCGACGATGTTAATCTGGGCAACCGCGAGGCACGCGCCTTCAAGGAGATGGCCGACAAGACCTTCCGTCCTGAACTCAAGGAGAGCCCCAAAAACCTTAAGAGTTATGATGTAGTGTACATAGGATTCCCCATCTGGGGCGATGCAGCACCCAATATCATCTACACCTTCATCGAGAAAAATGACCTTAAGGGCAAGACAGTCATTATATTCTCAACATCAGGCAGCAGCAATCTGACCAACTCCTTCAACAAACTCAAGGAGCAGTATCCCGACCTGACACTGGTTGAGGGTACCACACTTAAGCGCAACCCCACCCCTGAGGCACGCCAGGAGGTAATAAACAAGCTCAAGGAGGCTATCCCTGCTGAATAATGGTAAAACCCAGGACATCGTGGGCATGGGTGCCCACACTGTATTTTGCCGAAGGACTGCCCTATGTGTTAGTGGTAACCGTATCGGCCATAATGTTCAAGCAATTGGGCATAAGCAATGCCGATGTAGCCCTTTATACAAGCTGGCTCTACCTGCCTTGGGTTATTAAACCTTTCTGGAGCCCCTTTGTGGACCTTGTTAAGACCAAACGCTGGTGGCTGTTGCTTACACAGGTGATCCTGGGAGCAGGACTGGCCGGAGTAGCCCTTACGCTCAACACCACAAACTTTTTCCGTTGGTCACTTGCCATCATGTGGCTGCTGGCATTCAGTTCGGCCACCCATGACATATCCATTGACGGATTCTACATGCTTGGCCTGGACGAGGGCGAACAGTCGTTGTTTGTGGGTATCCGCAACACGGCTTACCGTATAGCCATGATTGCCGGACAGGGCGGTCTGCTGATTCTGGTAGGACTGTTTGAGAAACAGTTCGGATCCGCCGTACGCGCCTGGAGTCTTGGATTCCTGGTAGCCGGCGGTCTCATGATACTGCTCTGGCTTTACCACTTCTATATCCTGCCCCATCCGGTTGCAGACTGCACCACGGGCACATCGGGCAGCAACATACTAAAGGAGTTCGGAATGACTTTTGTAAGTTATTTCAAGAAACCGGACATACTGCCGGCCCTGCTCTTTATCCTGCTGTTCAGGTTCCCCGAGGCTCAGTTGGGCAAGATTGCTCCGCTGTTCCTGGTTGACTCGGAGGCTGCCGGAGGTCTGGCTCTTACCACAAGCCAGGTGGGTTTTGCACAAGGCACGCTGGGAGTCATAGGACTCCTTTTGGGTGGCATACTGGGAGGCCTTACCCTTTCACGGTTCGGACTCAAAAAGTGTATCTGGTATATGGTGGCTGCCATTTCGGTACCGGACCTGGTATACGTATATCTGAGTTGGATGCCCACACAGAACATGACTCTGGTAAGCACCTGCATATTCATTGAGCAGATGGGATACGGATTCGGATTTACGGCATATACACTGTTCCTTATGTATTTTGCACACGGCGAACACCAGACTTCACATTATGCCATAAGTACAGGAATAATGGCTCTGGGCATGATGCTTCCGGGTATGATATCCGGAATCCTGCAGGAACACATGGGCTACCGCACATTCTTTATTTGGGTGATAGCCTGCTGCGCAGTAACCTGCATCGTTTCGGCAATAATCAAATATGAACCTGATTTTGGAAAGAAACAATGAAACTTGTAGTTGACAGCGGATCAACCAAGACAGACTGGAGCTTTTTCAGTTCTGTCAGCGACCTTAAAGTATATAAGACACAGGGCATAAACCCATGTCATCAGAGTGCCGATGAAATCAGGCGGATCATAACCGGAGAGTTGCTCTCACAATGTGTCGGCCAGGATACAGCTGCAGTGGAACAGATATTCTATTATGGTGCCGGATGTGCCACAGAGTCCATATGCTTACAGATGGCAGATATCCTCAGGGAATTCTTCCAGGGCGCACAAATCATGGTTGACAGCGATATGCTTGGAGCCGCACGCGCGCTCTGCGGATGCTCCGAGGGTGTGGCTTGCGTGCTTGGCACAGGTTCAAACTCCTGCCTTTACAACGGAAAGGAGATTGTCGATCAGGTTCCTTCGCTGGGGTATATCCTGGGGGACGAAGGCAGCAGCGCTGCTATCGGCCGCCGCTTTATCAGCGACTGCCTCAAGCGTCAATTGCCCGAGCTGGTCAGCCGCGAGTTCATGGAAAGGTATTCGCTGACAAAGGATATCATAATTGAGAATGTGTATCGCAAGCCGTTACCAAACCGTTACATTGCCGGATTTGCGCCGTTCATCTATGAAAAGCGTAATACCCCCGAGGTCCACAAGTTGATAATCCAGTGTTTTCAGGAGTTCTTTACCCGTAATGTGATAAGTTACCACAAGCCATGGATGCCGGTTCATTTCATAGGATCATTGGCCAACAGTTTTGCCGATGAGCTCAAAGAGACTGCCGAGCTTCTTGGTATGACGATAGGGAAGATTGAGACAAGCCCGATGAACGGACTTGTGGATTACCACGCAACGGATAATGCGTAACCCTTTTCGCGGTTGACCTTTGTGCCGGTAGTTACCCCTCCCGACAGTATATTATGCAGGTTATCGGTTATTCCGGTACCCTGCATTTTAAATACCGCCTCCTTGCGGGTCCAATAGCACGCAAACGTTTCCTGGGGATCGGCCGATGCCAGTATCTCGGCCTTTTCGGTCTCATTCATGGTCTTGTCCAGAAGACTTTCGCTGTAATGGCGGAAAGACTCCACGTCAATACCAACAGGCTGGCCGCTTACCACCACCGCAATGGCTTTAAGGCAATGGCTTATATTGAAATGGATATCGGGCCTGCCTGCTATATAGGGTTTGCCGTGCTCCCCCGTTTCCATACTGAACTCATCCAGTCCAAACTCCTGCTGAATCAGATTGGCCAGCATAAGATATGACTTAAGGCAGGCAAAACGCCCGAATGTATGTTTGAACTTAAGCGCATCGCTACGGCGCGGTTCCGGGACAAGCGGAATCATTCGCTCCACCTCCTGGTCGGTGCAGAGCGTCATATCATCAAATACAGACACGTTAATCATTACTTCCTACGGGCAATCTTGAACATACGCCCCGGAAGGCTTGTCATGAATATGATTCCAAGTACTATGGCTACTGCCATGCCGAGTGCCGTGAAGCCTGTGGTGACGGCTGTCGACAGATCCTTGTTCACTATATAGTATACCGTCCAGAAGATTCCAGCACCGGGAATGAGCGGAAATACACCGCAAATCTGATACACTATGACGGGACAGCGTCTGTCAACCGCCATGAACCTGGAAACCAGCACTACCACCAGAGTTGCCACAAAGGTGGACTCTATTACAGTGGCACCAGCCATACGCATCATGGCCAGATAAGACAACCAGCCTATGGTACTGCAGACACTTACATGGACATATTCCTTTCTTGGAACTCCGTACAATACTGCAAATCCGGCAGTTCCCAGGAATGCCGAAAAAGCCTGGACCAGCCAGCCGGAAGTCTCCGGACTGACCTGCATTCCATCCAGCACAATGATACCGTTCTCTATACGTCCGTCAACAAGGAATGTCAGGGCCACTCCGGCTGCAATGCAGAAGAACACCGTCAGGGCATCCATCATCCTGGTTGACCCTGCAATATAATCCTCATTGGCAAGGTCACGGATACCGTTGGTGAAAGGTACTCCCGGAATAAGCGGTATGAGAGCCCCTATGATCATATTACCCGGATGCTCGCCGAAACCTATCCTCATGAAAATGACTGAGAGGGCTGTTGCCAGGATACTGCCCAGAATGTTAGTCACAATCTTGGACATTCCCCTACGGCTTACCAGAAGCACGAATACATATAACAGCAAACCTGTTGCAAAAGATGCTGCACAGTCCAGATAACTACCGCCGAAAATGGCACAGAAAGCGCCACTGCCTACTGCCGAGCCCATAACCTGTTCCATGAAAGGTTTGGCTTTCATCGTCTTGATTTCAAAAAGACGCTCACGGGCTTCCTGTATGGAACAACCGCCCTTCTCTATCTCACGCGACAGACGGTTTACAGCAACCACTTTCTCCAACTGGGCACCCTTGAACGGGATGAATTCCACATTTGAGTATCGGGTTCCGCCCGATGTCAGTATGCCGTTACTCAAGACAAAGAAATGACCTGAGTCAATGCCGTAATGGCGGGTGATGCGTTCCATGGTCTCCTCCACACGGAATATCTCGGCTCCGTTCTCAAGCATGATATGCCCGGCCCCGGTAGCCACCTGCATCACCTCTGTCAACTGGTCATCCCTTTTGTCCATACAGTTTATTTTCCGTTGGGAAAGTATTTCTTCTTGACCGGATCGCAGGTCAGCCCCACACCCAGTTTACGGAATATCTTGCGATCCACCTCACTCAGCAATACCGTGCAGTGAACCTGGCATCCGCGCAGTTCAGGGAGCATATTCAGCGCTCTTCGGCAATTATCGTCCTGCTGACTCAGTATGGAAAGAGCCACCAGGACCTCATCGGTATGCAGACGCGGATTGTTTCCATGCAGATAATCAACCTTGGTCTTCTGTATGGGCTCTATCATGTTCTGCGGAATGAGCTTGACATTATGGTCTATTCCGGCCAGATGCTTGGTGGCGTTGAGTATCAGTGCAGCGCTGGGACCAAGCAGAGGTGTAGTCTTCGAGGTGATGATGGTTCCGTCATTCAGTTCCATTGCTGCAGCAGGAACACCTGTTTCCTCCTGACGCTCCTTGGCAGCTACCGTTGTACGGCGGGTTGCTGTTGTGATACCGGCCTTGTTCATGAGAAGAGCTATGCGGTTCACCTCAACCTCATTGGTCTTGCCGCTGGCCATATCGCCCAGAGCGGTATAGTATCGGCGTATCACCTCATCCTTGGCGGCACGGCAGCACACCTCATCATCACTGATGCAGAAACCTGCCATATTCACGCCCATATCGGTGGGTGACTTATAGGGATTATCGCCATAAATACCTTTGAACAGAGCATCCAGCACGGGGAATATCTCTATGTCGCGGTTATAATTGACAGTGGTCTGGCCGTACGCTTCAAGATGGAACGGGTCTATCATGTTCACGTCATCCAGATCGGCGGTGGCGGCCTCATACGCTATGTTTACCGGATGATTGAGCGGCAGGTTCCAGATGGGGAATGTCTCAAACTTGGCGTAACCTGCCTTGACTCCGTGTTTCTGCTCCTGATAGAGCTGGCTCAGGCAGACTGCCATCTTGCCGCTGCCCGGACCAGGCGCAGTGACAACTACAAGCGGACGTGCGGTAACCACATAATCATTACGGCCGAATCCCTCATCGGAATCGATAAGAGCCACATTGTTTGGATATCCCTCTATTATATAGTGTACGTATGTCACTATGCCCAGACGTTTCAGACGCTCGCGGAACGCATCGGCACTGGACTGTCCGTTATAGTGCGTGATCACCACCGATCCCACCATAAGGCCACGGCTCTGGAACTCCTCACGCAGACGCAGCACGTCCATATCATAGGTAATTCCCAGGTCACTGCGCACCTTGTTCTTCTCTATGTCCACTGCACTGATAACTATGACAATCTCGGCGTAGTCGCTCAACTGTTTGAGCATACGCAACTTGCTGTCAGGCTGGAAACCGGGGAGTACGCGGCTGGCGTGGTGGTCATCGAAGAGCTTGCCTCCGAACTCAAGATAAAGTTTGTCGCCGAACTGAGCTATGCGCTCCTTGATGTGTTCGGACTGTATCCGCAGATACTTTTCGTTGTCAAATCCGTATATCATAACGGATTGCAAAGATACATAATTATTTTTTATATATTTGCAGCAATAAAATAGTAATAAACCGATTATGTCAAACAGGATTGTCCTACTTCTGTGCTCGTTAGTCATAGCGGCCGCTCCATGCAGGGCACAATCATCAAGTGTGGATTCACTGATGAAATTTGCCGGCAACATCCATCAGTTCAATAGCATCTTCCCTCAAGAGAAGGTCTACCTTCAGTTTGACAACACTTCTTACTATACCGGTGAAACCATCTGGTTCAAGGCTTTCGTTACCAGTGCATCAAACCTGAGCAGGTCTCAGAGCAAGGTCCTGTACGTAGATCTCATATCCCCCACAGGGGTAGTGCTCAAGCAGCAGAAACTCATGATCGTGGCCGGACAGGCCGACGGTTCCCTGCCGCTTCTGGACGGTTCCACAGCCCAGGCGCGCGAAAAGCGTGGCGTGGTGGAATATCCCAGCGGTTTCTACGAGGTCCGCGCCTATACCAACTTCATGCTGAATTTCGGTGACAACGTGGTATTTTCAAGAGTCTTTGCCGTTTATGAAAAGCCTAAGGAAGAGGGTAAGTTCTACGAATACAATCCCACCATCCGGATCAGGAGGTCCGACAATGTAGACCTGCGTCCCAAGGCAGACAAGAAACGTGACATCAACGCCGAGTTCTATCCTGAAGGAGGCCACCTGATAATAGGCAAGCCATGCCGTGTGGCGTTCAAGGTAACCGATGAGACCGGATTCGGAATCGATGCCGAAGGAGCACTCCAAGACCCCTCCGTATCTTTCGCCACCGTACATGACGGTATGGGTGAATTCGTATTCACGCCGCAAAACAGGCGCAATGAGGTCAATATAACCGCTGGAGGCAATACCCGCACTTTCAACCTGCCGCAGGCAGAAACGGCCGGTATCTCCCTTCACGCATCTCCAGTCATAGATGACGTTATCACAATCAGTCTGGATGCCACATCCCAATTCAAGGGCTCCACTATGGGCATCACCCTTACATGCCGCGGTGAGCTTGTTGACTTCAGTACCGTGGATATCGGTTCCGGACTGGCCGAAAAGGAATTCTCCCTGCAAGGTGTACCGGAAGGAGTCTGCAGGATTCACGTATTTGACAGCAAAGGCAACCTGTACGCCAGCCGTTCTTTCTACCATCGCAGCCAGTTGATCAAGTCTCCCGTTCTTGAAGTCACCTCCGACAAGGACAGTTACGGACCGTTTGAAAAGGTCAGTCTGGATTTCAGCCTTGTTGACGGGCACGGCAATCCGTTCCGTGACAGGTTCTGTCTTGCAGTCCGCGACTCCCGCAGCCAGAGCAACGCTTTTACCGATGACCTTAGGACATCGCTGCTCCTGTCATCAGACCTCAAAGGACTCATTGAGACTCCCTCCTGGTATTTTGACTCCGACTCACCCGGGCGCGACCGTGCCCTTGACCTGCTCTGCATGATTCAGGGTTGGGAACGCTATGACTGGAAAACAATGACCGGACAGTCAGCCTTTGTCGAGAAGCACCGCATTGAAGAGGGGCTTACCCTGAACGGTTGGATACGCAACTCGTCCGGCAAAGAGCCCATGGATAAAGTTGAGGTGGTTGCCGCATTGGTTCCCCAAGACAGGAAACTCACCGAAACATTCTCCTACACCACCGATTCCACCGGCTATTTCGGTTTTGACATAGGTGTGGCTTTCTATGACAGGGCCCGTTTCTCCATCAGTGCCTATCCTGAAAAGAAAAAGCTGATAGGACCGAGCGCCCGTATTGTGTTTGACCGTTCCATGTTCCCTGGTATCCGCCCGTATCAGCCCGAAGAACTTGTATTCAGCGGATATCAGAGCATCAAGAAGAAAACCGGAAAGGCGCAGACTGTCCCCGAAGACGACGGACTGCCCACAATCGTTAACGTTGAGACCGGATTCGTACTCCCGGACGTTGACATCGAAGAGGAGAGAATGTATATAGACTACTTTACCTTTGACGCATATGACGTGGTTCAGGATGTGGAATCCGAACTGGACAAAGGAGAATACTCCACCGACCTCTGGGGTTACCTGCTCGAAAAGGGCTATGATATCTACCCGAGTGATTCCGGAGGTGTTCGCATCAACGGATTCGAACCTTTCTTCTACATCCACGATTCACAGAAATTCCTGGATCAGGGCATATTCAGCGACCCGTTGACCGTTGACGCCAAGGATATTAGAGGTATCATAGTTTATGACCGTCCCATGTTCCTGATGAACATACTCACGCTGTGTCCAATGTTCCAGAAATACCTGGACAAAAGGCTTGAGATAATTGACACAGACAGCCTGTACTCACGTTTTGTACTGGTTGACATATTGACCAAGGAGGAATATGAGCGCAGCACACGTAAGGAACTGATGGACATAACCAAACGCGTCACGACAGTAGACGGTTATTCACGTCCTTACAGTTTCTATTCACCTGAATATCCAGACGGTCCCATCCCCGGCGACGTGGATTACCGCCGCACATTGTACTGGAATCCCAACGTGATAACAAATGAGAACGGCAATGCCAAAGTTGAGTTCTACAACAGTTCAATCACCCGGCATTTCAACATAGAAGCTGCCGGCATCACCTCATCAGGAGTACCCTACATACTTGACGCAGGATTCTAAGACATTTTGCAAAAAATATTCATTTAAGCCCTATATTTAAATAATAAAGTGCTATCTTTGCGCCCGCCAAGTGCCCAAGGTGTCTTGGCGTGTGTTTACAACATATTGTCTAACTTTATCTTAGTTTCAAAATTTAACTAATGGAAGATTTTAAGAATGTAGCTCCCCTTCAGGAATTTGACTGGGATGCTTTTGAAAACGGAAGTGCCGCAGCAGGCATGTCAAAAGAGCAGCTCGAGCAGGCTTATGACACAACTCTGAACAAGGTTGCCGATAACGAAGTCGTTAACGGTACCGTAACAGCCATAAACAAGCGCGAGGTTATCGTAAACATCGGTTACAAGTCCGATGGTATCATCCCCATCAGCGAATTCCGCTACAACCCCGATCTCAAGGTAGGTGATGAAGTTGAGGTTTACATTGAGAACACAGAGGACAGGAAGGGTCAGCTGCTTCTGTCACATAAGAAAGCCCGCGAGTCACGTTCATGGGACCGCGTAAACGAGGCTCTCGATTCACAGGAGATTGTAAAGGGTTACATCAAGTGCCGCACAAAGGGTGGTATGATTGTCGACGTATTCGGCATCGAGGCCTTCCTGCCCGGTTCACAGATCGATGTAAAGCCCATCCGCGACTACGATGTATTCGTTGGCAAGACCATGGAGTTCAAGGTCATCAAGATCAATCAGGAATACCGCAACGTAGTTGTATCTCACAAGGCTCTTATCGAAGAGGAGCTTGAGCAGCAGAAGAAAGAGATCATCAGCAAGCTCGAGAAGGGTCAGGTACTCGAGGGTACCGTCAAGAACATCACCTCTTACGGTGTATTCATTGACCTGGGCGGTGTTGACGGTCTTATCCATATCACAGACCTCAGCTGGGGCCGCGTAAGCGATCCTAAGGAGATAGTTGAGCTTGACCAGAAGATCAACGTCGTTATCCTTGACTTTGATGACGAGAAGAAGCGTATCGCTCTGGGTCTCAAGCAGCTCACTCCGCATCCATGGGATTCACTTGATGAGAACCTCAAGGTTGGCGACGTTGTCAAGGGTAAGGTTGTCGTTATGGCCGATTACGGTGCATTCATCGAGATTGCTCCGGGCGTAGAGGGCCTTATCCACGTATCAGAGATGTCATGGAGCCAGCACCTGCGTTCAGCTCAGGACTTCATCAAGGTTGGCGACGAGGTTGAGGCTGTAATTCTGACACTTGACCGTGCAGAGCGCAAGATGTCTCTTGGCATCAAGCAGCTCAAGCAGGATCCTTGGGAGAACATCGAAGAGAAATATCCTATCGGTTCAAAGCACACCGCTACCGTACGCAACTTCACCAACTTCGGTATCTTTGTTGAGATTGAGGAGGGTGTTGACGGTCTGATCCATATCAGCGACCTGAGCTGGACCAAGAAGGTTAAGCATCCGTCAGAGTTCACAACCATCGGTGCTCCTATCGATGTTGTAGTTCTTGAGATAGATAAGGAGAACCGCAGGCTCAGCCTTGGTCACAAGCAGCTTGAGGAGAATCCTTGGGATGCATACGAGTCAATCTACACTGTTGATTCAATCCACGAGGGTAAGATCACCGAGATGATGGACAAGGGTGCAGTTATCTCTCTGGCCGAGGGCGTTGAGGGCTTTGCTACTCCCAAGCATCTTGTAAAGGAGGACGGCTCACAGGCTCAGCAGGGTGAGACTCTCCAGTTCAAGGTTATCGAGTTCAACAAGGATTCCAAGAGAATCATCCTTTCACACAGCCGCATATTCGAGGATATCGCCAAGGCAGAGGCTAAGGCTGAGAAGAAGGCTGCACGTAAGGCTGGTGCCAAGAAGGAGAAGGAGGAGCCGGTTATCCAGAACCAGGCAGCTTCCACCACCCTTGGTGACATTGATGCTCTTGCAGCTCTCAAGGAGCAGCTTGAAGGTGGCAACAAGTAATATCTGATTATTACATTATTTAATAAAAAGGACCGCATCACGCGGTCCTTTTTTTTGTACTTTTGAGGCACGCCAATTATGGAAAAGTTTGAAATCACCATATTGGGATGCGGCTCTGCCACTCCCGGCCCCAAGCACTACACGTCATCACAGGTTGTTGAAGTGCGTGGCAAACTGTTCATGGTGGATTGCGGCGAGGGCACTCAGATACAGCTACGCCGTTCCCATGTGGCATTTGCACGCATCAACCACATATTCATATCGCATCTGCACGGTGACCACTGCTTTGGGCTTTTAGGCATGATATCGTCATTCGGACTTCTGGGCCGCACCGCACCTCTTTATATTCACGCGCCACAGGAACTCGGTCCCATGCTCTCGCAGGAGATGTCTTTCTACTGCCGCGATCTGGAATTTGAGGTAGAGTTCCAGGGATTTGATCCTTCAGAGACTGCCGTGGTCTATCAGGACCGTTCACTTACCATAACAGCATTCCCTCTGCGTCACCGCGTTCCCTGCGCCGGATTCCTGTTCCGGGAGAACTCCACAGCCGACCATCTGGACCGCGCCGCAGCCGATTTCTACAAAGTCCCCCAGTGGGAGTACAACCGCATTAAGGATGGCGGTGATTTCATCACTCCGGATGGCACGCTGATACCGCATGAGCGTCTTACCAAACCGGCAGGACCGGTACGCAGCTACGCATACTGCTGTGACACCATCTATAATCCGTCCATGCTTCCTGTAATAAAAGGTGCCGACCTGATCTATCATGACTGCACCTACTCGTCCGTTGATGAGGAGCGTGCCAGAAAGCATTTCCACAGTACAGCCGCCGATGCGGCACGGACAGCATTGGAAGCCAATGCCGGACGTCTTATGCTGGGCCATTTCTCCGCCCGCTACACAGATGAGAGCATACTGCTTGAAGAGGCACATCAGATATTCCCCAATACAGTCCTGGCCAAGGAAAACCTAACCGTAACTATCTGAACAATGGCAATGATGGCATACGATGAACACAGGATACTGGAGATGCTCCATGAGGATGACATTTCACGCCGTCGAGCCTTTGAATCCATAGTCCGCAATTTCAGTGAGCAGCTATACTGGCAGATACGTCATATGGTACTTTCGCATGATGACGCCAATGACATTCTCCAGAACACATTCATCAAGGCCTGGACCAATCTGGATTCATTTATGGGTTATTCCAGAATATCCACATGGCTCTACCGGATAGCCATAAACGAGACCTTGACTTTCCTTAACCGTCAAAAGTCCACAATACCTTTGGAGACCGATGATGATGACGAACTGAGCGTAGCTGACCGGTTGGAGAGTGACCCCTATTTTGACGGAGACCTGACCGAGAGACAGCTTCAGGAAGCCATAGCAACCCTTCCCGAAAAACAGCGTCTGGTCTTTAACATGAAGTATTTCAATGAAATGAAATATGAAGAAATATCCGAGGCCCTCGGAACAAGCGTAGGGGCTTTAAAAGCGTCATTTCATATCGCAGTCAAAAAAATTGAAGAGTATTTCAATAATATAGATTAAACCATTTATCTGTAAACCAGTCAAAACAACGGATGAAAAAAGAAAGAATATACAAGATTGATGAACATGAGCCACGCAGGCCGTTCACTGTTCCGGAAGGTTACTTCGATAACCTGACGCAGAACATTATGGCCTCTTTGCCACAACAGGAATCAATCTATTCCACCAGGATTACCGTTACTCCTTGGATGCGCATCAGGCCCTATCTTTATGCTGCTGCAGCATTTATCGGCATATTCTTCTGCATCAAGGCAGCAGTAGGCATCAACGCACGGAACAACGCCTCAGAAATGGCACAGGTCGAAGAGACCACCATCTACTCTGATGAGTACATAGACTTATTTCTTGAGACAGCCATGATAGATGACTGCACGCTTTATTATACCCTAGTCGATGTAAATTGACCGCCATATGAGAAAATCAGTAATACTCATGTTGTGTATGCTGGCCTCCGTATTGGCATCGGGTCAAGTCCAGCAGCCCAACAATAACAACCAGAACGTCAGGCAGTTCTGGCCTTATCAAAACCGTAACATCCAGAACCGGCTGGTTCCTAACCGCAGTGGTCAGTTCTCGCCCACTGAATATTGGAAACAGCAGAAAGCATTCTTTACAGAGAAGGCCGGTCTTACAGAAGATGAGGCCGATAAATTCTTCCCGCTTTATAATGAGCTCCAGCAGAAAAAACGTGATCTTAACCGGGAAGTCAGACGAATGTCATATCAGGACAACCAGACCGAGGATCAGGCACGCAAGACATTGGATGTAATTGCTGAAACCAACCTGAAGATAGCCCAATTGGAAAAAGATTATCTGGAGAAGTTCAAGGAGGTACTCCCTGCCTCCAAGATTCTTAAGGTCCAGAATGCCGAAGATCAGTTCAACAGTCAGATTCTTAAGGATATTCAGCAGTCACGCGGCCATCAGTTCCAACAGGGACCTCAGCAAAGACCGCAGCAGCCGCAACTCAATTACTCCAGACATAACAGATAACATTGCGAATCAATTACAAAAAATGAGCAGGTCAATTCAGCCTGCTCATTTTTTTTGGAAACTGACCGTAATATCCACAAGTTCACCACATTCAATCCTATACATTCGCTGATTCGTATCAGGACTGGGTAGCGGCCCTCGACTCTCTATATAAGGCCCCACCTTTACGTAGTCCAGTGACTCTTTCCGGAAACAATCCGGCAGTTCCTGACGGCCTGAGTACCAGGCTGTCCTTATTCCCGCGGCATGTACACGGTCGGCCAACCGCATTACCTCCCCCGGCTCGCGGTCGCCGCCCATAAAACATACACACGTCACATCACGTCCATAGCGTTCCAGCAGTCCGTCAAGCATGTCGTCATCCAATAACAAACCTATATCTTCCTGCAACATCGGGCTGTGACAACCCGGACAGCGGTTAGGACACTGGGAGAGGTTAAGCGATAGCGTAACCTCTCCCGGTACATCCTGGAAAACTATATCGTATGATGCAATTTTCATTTAAAGAGTTGCGTAATAGCGCTTGCTTGCCTCCACCTGACGGGCAGCCGAGAAGTTGCTTACGCGCTTCATGTAGCCTATAATACGTGTCAGGTAGTCAACGTTTGTCGAGTGGCAGTGCGGACACTCCTTAAGATAACGCTTGTCAATGGTTCCGCATTCGTTGCAGATGGTGTTGGGGATGTTGAACGTAAAGTAGTTGCAACCCTCCTGTGCGGCCACACGCAGCAACTGACGGTACTGAGCCTTGGACAGATGCTCCTCCAGATTACAGTGCAGAGCAGATCCGCCGGTCAGGTGCTCGATATACTTGACACCGTGCAGACGGAAACGGTCTATTACGTTAAGAGTGGTATCTTCAACCTTGTAGAAGTAGCTGTTGTAGCAGTCACGCGGTACAACGTAACCATCCTCCTTATCCCACTTGGCGTTCTTTACAC
This sequence comes from uncultured Bacteroidaceae bacterium, assembly GCA_905235565.1. Taxonomy (GTDB): domain Bacteria; phylum Bacteroidota; class Bacteroidia; order Bacteroidales; family Bacteroidaceae; genus Colenecus. The sequence goes on from CAJOLR010000010.1 coordinate 36,587, forward strand.
CTACATTCTCGGCCGGTATCATCTCACAGTTGAACATCACGCCCTTTGAACGGTACTGCTTGTTCAACTTCTCAATGATGCCAAGCACAGTCTGAACGTATTCCGTATAACGCGGGTTGTCACTGATCTCAATGCCCAGGAACTCGGCACTCTCAACCAGGCCGTTTACACCAATGGTCAGATACTGACGGCCGATGTTGATATAACCGGAATCGAACAGCGGCAGCATACCCTTGTTCTGGAGTTCCTTAAGATTTTCATTGTATGCCAACTGAACCTTATGCATCAGGTCTACAACCTCTTCAATGTACTTCTGATAAGGGATACCCATGCGCTGAGCATACTGAACGCAACGGTTCAGGTTGATGGTGAGCACGCTCTTGGATCCGGTACTTACGCCACCGGCGCCAAGTGTATAAGAGAATCCGTTATCGGTAATCTGGTTGCGCAGACGGCAGCAACTGGACAGAGAGTCTGCGTTGTCGCTGATATAGGTAAAGAATGAGTGACCTTCGGCATACATCTCGGCGGTAAAATCACCGTACTCCTTATCCTTGACATCACCGTTCTCGGTGAGCAGAGCCATGGTCTCAACAGGGAATGTAAGCACACAGCGCAGACGCTCCTGGTTGAACCACTTCATGAAACGCTTCTGCAACCATGAGAGTGACTCCCAATGGGGCTTTTCGCCATCCGGGAAACGGAACTCGCCAAACAATGACTCAAAGTAGTAGCGGTCATAGTAGCTGATGTTCCAGAACACTGACTGGAAATTACGTGCGCCGGTAGGCTGGTTGATAGAGTAAACCACCTGCTGGAAGCAGTCGGTTATCACCTTATCTATGGTACGTTTCCTAAGGCTCAGGTCAACCACCTCATCGGCACGCTTGTAATAATCCTCTCCGTACTCCTTCTCAATGAAGTAGTTCATGTACATAAGGAACTCAGGAGTAGCGCAAGCACCGGAGAGCATGGATGAAACCATGAACACCATGTTTATGAAACCGCCGCAGAAAGCCTTCAGGTTGGTAGGCTGTGTAGCGTTGCCGCCTATTGACTTGGTACCGCCAAGCAGCCAGGGATACATGGTTATACTTGCGCAGTAGTTGGCCAGATTGGTCTCATCGTTCTTATATATGAAGTGCTGATGCAGCAGACTCATATACTTGTCGGCCACCTCCTTTCCGTACATCTGGCGGATGCGGTCACACAACAGACGGCGGTTAAGACGGATAAAGCCTTTCTTGGGCAACTCACCTATCAGAGTTGCGATGTTCTTGTTCTCAACATTAGCATTTGCATCAAACTTGCTTCCTTCAGCAGCGTTTGCAGCCTGACAATAGCCCATAAGGAACTCGAGTTTTGACTTAGTCTCACGGTCCTCAGCGTGACGGTTGCGGTACAGCATGTACGTCTTGGCAACCTGATAATAGCCCTCGGCCATCAATGCAACCTCAACCTGGTTCTGGATTTCCTCAACGCTGATACCGCTCTGAATGTTCAGATGGCTCAGGATACCGGTCATCACCTCCTCGGTTGCGAATGCTCCCGATGCCAGGAATGATTTGGAAATTGCGGCCTTGATCTTGTCGATAGTAAACACCTCGTGCTTACCATCACGTTTCACAATATATGTCTCCATAAATAACTAAAAGTATTCATCAAGTAAATACGGCAGAGAGAACACGTCTCTCCACAAAGTATGTTGCATTATCTGTCAGGATAACTCCCAAAATCCCGGTCTCGTAGTCCTGCAAGAACCAAGGACCTGTTTGTCATTGGCAGGTCTTCTGACTTATCCCGTCCCGTGCGCCTTCCCGGTCCCTTATCGGCCAGTGGCAGAGAGTGCACAAGACTTGTAATCAGGGATTTACAGCAGCAGGTACTGTTCCGGATTTTCACCGGATTCCAAATTACGCCTTCAGGGGATAACCCCTACGGCAACCAATGATGCTAGCAAAGTTATGATAAAAAAGATAAGTTGGTGCGGGTTGTTGATAACAAAAAAGCCCTATTTGCAGAGAAGTTTTCAACAACCCCCGCCACAGCTGTTTCTTTCCACATTCGGAAAACTTTTAGAAATTTTTTTGCACAAAAGTTTTCCAAAATGTATAACTTTGGATTGAACATTAAGTGTATTGTCATGGCGCTGAAAAGATTCGGAGTTTCACTGGAGGATGAGTTGCTGGAGCAGCTTGACTCTTTTGTAAAGGAGGACGGTTACGCCAACCGTTCGCAGGCCATACGCTTCCTGATAGAGAAGAACCTAGCAGAGAAGAAATGGCAGTGCAACCACATAGTGGCCGGTACCATATTTATTATATATGACCAGCAGCGCTCCGATATCACCGCACGCATATCGGATATACAGATCCGCCACCAGAATCTTGTGCTCTCATCACAACAGCACTATATCAGCGAGGGCACCTGCCTGCACGTGTGCACAGTCATGGGCGAAGCCCGCCTGCTTACCGCACTGGCCGATGAGATGACATCCATCAAGGGTATCCGCCACGGCAAGCTGCTTATGAGCCGGGCTGATTAAAATAATCGTGTTACGATTTTGTCGGTTCGTGCTACTTATATATCTTTGCAGATAATAACTAACCCTATCTGCAATGAAACACATTACACTGATTCTAGCAGCTGCGGCCATGTCATTCAGTGCCGTGCATGCAACCGAAATTCCAGACACCCTACAGGAAGTAGTAATAACCGGCACACGTGCCGCCACCGATGTGCGCCAACTGTCACAGACGGTGAATGTGATAGACCGTACCGCAATTGAGGAGACCAACCGTGCATCGCTCCTGCCACTGCTTACCGAGCAGGTTCCGGGGCTCTTCATCACTCAGCGCGGATACTCCGGTTACGGCGTATCAGGCGGTGCGGCCGGTAACATATCCATGCGCGGTATGACCGGAGGCGCAGCCCGGATGATAGTTCTTATTGACGGGCATCCCAACTATGCCGGCATATACGGTCACCCCATTGCCGATTCATACCAGTCACTCATGACCGAGAGAGTCGAGGTACTGCGCGGTCCGGCATCAATCCTGTACGGATCTGGTGCTATGGCCGGAGTCATCAACATAGTTACCAAAAAAGAGGAAGGCACGCATGCCCGCCTGCACGCCGGTTACGGTTCATTCAATACTGCCGAGACCGAGTTCACGGCAAGCACCCGGCAGGGTAAAATGAGCGCAGTGGCATCGGGCTCTTACAACCGCACCGACGGACACCGCGACAATATGAACTTTGAGCAGTTTGGCGGTTATGCCAAGTTGGGATATGATATATCAGACAACTGGAATGCATCGGCCAATGTGGATGTAACCCGTTTCAAGGCTTCACAGCCGGGTTCTGAAAGCGCTCCACTGATAGATGCCGACCAGAAGATAACCCGAGGAACCTCTGCCCTGTTCATTGAGAACAGATACGCTCGCACACAAGGTGCCGTAAGCCTGTTCTACAGCTGGGGTGACCATTGGATCAATGACGGATATGCACCCGGCTCTACCCCTAAGCTGTTCCGTTTCATATCTTACGATGAGATGCTGGGAGCATCGGCCTGGCAGAGTGCAAGCCTGTTTGACGGCAACCGCATTACCCTGGGATTTGACTACTACCGTTACGGTGGCAAGGCCGATAACCATTTCGTTGACGGACCTACCGCCGGTCAGGATGTACCTCAGGTCGATGAGCGTGAAGATGAGTTTGCCGGATACCTGGAGATGCGTCAGGAGATAGGTTCACTGCTTACACTTAATGCAGGACTGCGTGTGGACCACCACTCAAAGGCAGGTACCGAGCTGGTACCGCAGGCCGGCGCAGCATTCCATCTGCCTGCCGATGCCGAGGTAAAACTGTCTGTAGGCAAGGGATTCCGCTATCCTACAATAAGGGAGATGTACATGTATCCTCCTCATAACCCCGACCTTGAGGCCGAGTCACTCTGGAACTATGAGCTCTCATTCTCACAGAGGCTTCTAAGCGGCAAACTGTATTATGGAATCAATCTGTTCCACATGGACGCCAAGAATATTATTCTGACATTGCCCAATCCCACCGCTACGCCTCCAATGCTCAACCAGAACAGCGGCGAACTCAAGAATACAGGTGTTGAGGTTGAGGCATCATACCTGATTTCAAAGTCATTCGCAGCCAACTGCAACTATAGTTACCTCAAGATGGAGACTCCAATTGTAGGCGCACCTGAGCACAAGGCTTATCTGGGTGGTTCATACACCAGCAACGGCTGGCATGCCAGCACCGGTCTGCAGTATGTAAACGGCCTCTACTCGGCTGTAGGCCCCGACGAGAAGGAGGATTTCCTGCTTTGGAACGCCCGCCTGTCATACCGGCTGTCCGATATGCTCCAACTCTGGTTAAACGGTGACAACCTGCTCAACACCAAGTATCAGATCAACGCAGGTTATCCCATGCCCGGCATCGCCTTCATGGGCGGCATCAACCTGTCGTTCTGATATGGAGTGTCAAAAAATTAGACGATTTTAGGGTAAAAAAGACTATTCGGCATTAAAAACTTGGAGTAAGGCAAGGGGGAGCGATACTTTTGGGCTGTCAATCAAAACACAGAAGTATGAGACAGCTAATCAGAATATCGCTCCTCCTTGTTTTGCTGAACATATCAGCCATCGGCCTTGCCGCCGGCGGCGATACGGTTCGGCTCACCATGAGCCAGGTTATACGCATGGCTCAGGAGTCATCGCCGCAGGCGGTGCAGGCACGCAACACGTTTGAGTCGGCATGGCTCAGTTACCGCAGCTACAGGGCCAGCATGCTCCCCACCCTGTCACTGTCGTCATCGCCGTCACTTAATCACAGCACCAATTACGTGACTCTGCCCGACGGCACCGAGCAATATGCGCAGAGCAACAGCATGCGCAACAACCTGTCGCTTGACCTCACGCAGAACGTGTGGTTTACAGGCGGCACCATTTCTCTGTCCGGCAGTCTGAGCCGTCTGGACCAACTGGGCGACAATCCCACACACAGTTACTACTCTCAGCCGCTGCAACTGAGTTTCTCACAGAGCCTTAACGGCTACAACTCATTCAAATGGAGCCGCAAGACCGAGCCCATAGAGTATCGTAGGGCACGCAAGCAGTATGCCGAGACCATGGAGCTGGTGGCATCGCAGGCTGCAATGGTGTTCTTTAATCTGGTATCAGCCCAGACGGAGCTGGAGATTGCCCAGCTCAACCACGCCGCTACCGACACCCTTTACACCTACGGGCTGGGCCGATACAATATAGGCACCATAACCGAGAATGAGCTGCTCCAGCTGGAACTCAACAAACTCAACAGCGAGACCAGCATCATGTCATCGCAGATGTCGTTCGATGACGCCGTTGACCAGCTCCGCAACTTCCTTAACCTGACATCGGACACACAGATAGAGGTTGTTACCACCGACAGCATTCCGCATTTTACGGTACCGCTTGACCAGGCAATGGAGCTGGCCCGTCAGAACAGTCCCGACATAGAGAGCATGGAACTGAGCCGCCTGAACTCGGAGAGCAATCTGGCATACTACAAGTCACAGGCAGGATTCAAGGCATCCATCTATATGCGTCTGGGACTGGCTCAGACGGCCGATGAACTGCCCGAGAGTTTCCGTAACCTTAACGACGAGCAGTCAGTGAGCGTATCAGTCAGCATTCCCATTCTTGACTGGGGACGTGCCCGCGGCCGCGTAAAGATTGCACAGAACAACCTGGAACTTACCCGTATGCATATAGAGCAGAATGAGGTGAGTTTTGAAAAGATGGTCACCCGCACCGTGAGCCAGTTCAACCTGCAGGAGCGTCAGGTGGATATAGCCCGCCGCACCATGCAGACTGCCCAGCACCGCTATGAGGTGGCGCGCCACCTGTACGTAAGCGGCAACTCCACCATACTGGACCTGAACTCGGCCATCACCGCCAAGGATTCGGCCTACAGGGGTTACGTATCGGCACTGAGCCGTTACTGGCAGCTATACTACACCATACGCAGCCTCACAGCATTTGACTTTAATAATAATGAACTTATAGAACAGCAAGTAGAATATGGACGTTAAGTTACCACCCAAGAAATGGTATGTAAAATACCGCATACACATAGTGGCCGGCATTCTGGCTTTAGGACTCATAGTGATGCTCATCAAGGTATCAACCGGCCCCAAGATAATAAGGATTAACTCTGACAGCGTGCAGACCGCAACCGTCCAGAGCGGCGAGTTCTCTGAGTACGTGAATGCCGAAGGTACCCTCCAACCCATCCAGACCATCAAGGTCTATACCCGTGAAGGCGGATTTGTGGAGAGCGTGCTGGTTCAGGACGG
>CAJOLR010000011.1 GCA_905235565.1 uncultured Bacteroidaceae bacterium
TAAAGCTTGCATCATATTTTCTTCTAGCCTTCTTCATGTCTGCTAAGTTATTCATTTTTTAACTTAGGCGACTGTATTAAAAAGCGAAACTATTATACTCTCATGAGATAACACTAATCTTGCGCTGAGGCAATAGATGACAGTAATATGCCTATTATTTCAGGAACCGGATATCAAAGATCCGTGGAGCCTGCTTGCCCTCAACCGAGCGGAAAGTGACGCGTATCTTCTCCTTGCCTAAGTAGAATCCTACCGGTACATCATACTCCTTGCGTACAATCCCGGCCTCACCGTTGGTGGGGAACTCAGTCTCGGTAATGAACGGCATGTCCTCAATCAGTATCTCGATGGCACGGTTCTGGTTGTTCTCGGCACCCCAGTAGCCTATGCACAGGCTCAGGTTGGTGTTGCCTTCAGTATAAAGGTCATAGCTGAACGAACCGCTGCGGCGGATTGAGCGGTAGGGTTTGTTGTCCTGATTGCCGGTCATTGAGTTCTGGCTCTGTATCTTGTGGTCAGCCTCGGGCTGCTGCTCGCCGGGTACGATGGCATCCACAGTGCGGCGGTCCAGCTCCAGCATTGCGGCCTCATCGGCCTTGATCTTATCGAGCATCTGCTTGTAATCACTCTGGCTGAGTGACAGGAAATATATTGCGTAACGGCTGTCATGCAGGCTGTAGAACGGCTCCAGCTCAACATTGGGGAACCGGCTGCTGTCAAACAGGCCGCTTGCAGTAAAGTGCAGAGGCTTGCCGGGTACGGGCTTGAGTGCAGCCACCTTCTGGTCCAGTTGCGCGCGTGTACCTATCATAATAGGAGTCTCGGTAACGGGAACTAAAGGTCCGTGTGCTATGTGGCTCCAGCGACCGTCATCGGCCACCAGACCGCTCATACCCTCTGTGCCTGTGCGGGCTGCCAGTACGATTGGTCCATGCTTTACAGCCAGATACTCGGGCTCATTGTCCAGAGCCTCGATGGTGGTATTCATGGGCAGGCTTATCTCAACAACATCGCCGTTCTTCCACTTGCGCTCTATGGCCACGTATGATGAAGGCTGTGCGCCGGCGGCATACTCCTGACCGTTCACCTTTACGCTGTAGCCGCTGGCCACCCACTCCGGGCAGCGTACCATAAGGCGGAACTTGCGGGCTTTCTTGAGGTTGACGGTCAGCTTGGATGACTCGGAGTAGGGGAACTGTGTCTCCTGCGTGATGGTGGCCTTGTTCTCAGTCCAGTTCAGCTTTGATGCCACGAACAGGTTAACCCTGAGTTCCTGTGCACCGTCGTGTGTGTAGATAAACTCGCCGTACTTGCCGTGGTTCTCCATTCCGGTTCCTACGCAGCACCACATACCCTGGTTTACTGCCGAATAGACGCGGTAGTGAGCGGGGCGCATGGGGGTGAAATAGACGTAACCTCCGTGCTCGGGGTGCTGTGTTGAAAGGATATGGTTGTACATGGCCTTCTCATAGAAATCGGCATACTCGGCCTTGGGGTCTATGGCAAAGAGGAACTCTGTAAGTTTGAGCATGTTGTTGGTGTTGCAGGACTCCGGTCCCTCGCGGTTCTCCACGTAGCTCTTGTAGTCCGTTGCGGCAGGGAAGTGCTCGCTGCGGCTGTTTCCGCCTATAACCACTGAGCGGTGGTTGGCCACGCGGTCCCAGAAGAACTCGGCAGCCTGGCGGGCGCGTGAATCGTTGTCCAATGCAGCCACTCGTGCGTAACCTACGGCCTTGGGTACCTGTGTGTTGGCGTGCTTGTTGTCCAGGTTGTCACGGCCGTCGGCCATGTTCTCAAAAATGTCCTTGTGGCGGAAACGCTTGGCGGCCTCTATGTACTTACGGTCACCGGTAATCTGGAAAGCGTCGGCAAAAATCTCATTCATGCCGCCAAACTCGGTGCCGGTCATCTGCTCCATCTGGTTGTCATCCAGATCGGCAAAGATGGTGAGACCCCAGTCGCAGAACCTGATGAACATATCCTTGGCCTTCTCAATGCCGGCATACTGCCACGCGTCGCGCAGGCCCGCGTACATCTTATGTACATTATACCAGGGCACCCATGCGCCGCGGAACAGCCCGAAGTCTCCCTTCTTGAGGTTGCCCCAGAGCTGCTTGCTGTTGGGTACACCGCCTATATAGCCGTCACCGTTGGCTGTCTGGCAGCGCTCCAGCTCATCAATCATATAGACCAGACGGTCGTAGCACTCCTTGTTGCCGGTAGCGGCGTAGTGTATGGCCAGGGCCGATACGTAGTGCCCGCCCACATGTCCGTCCAGGCCGGCCCAGTTGGGGAAATACTCCGCCTTCTTGGGCAGTCCGGCCTCCTTAAGGAACGGAGCCAGCAGACGGTCGGTGTCATACTCTAAAAGAACCTTTACGTTAAGGTCCATGGCGTGCTTGAAGGGGCCTTCAAGCAGCTCTACCTGATTCAGGTTGAATGTGCCCGGATACAGTTTGTCCTGGGCGTTGGCAAAAGACGCTGTCAGTGCCAAGGCAAAAAATAAGTTTAGTTTTCTCATATCTGGTTTATATTTTTAGAATTATCAGTTCTTGTACGGGAAACGGCGCTTGAGCTCTTCGCTGAACCAGTATTTCCACCATTCCCGGTCATGACCGCCGTTGAACACCCAAGAGTTGACTTCTCCGCCTCGCTTACGGATATCCTTAATCAGGTTCGGAAAATAGTCTTCGTTTCCTACCTCCTCTCTTATTCCCCAGCATATACGGTAAGATGTCGGCTCCGAAATCATACCGTAATCACTTATGTCTGAGCATATCGGCGAATAACACCAGTATTCCGGTATCAGTCCGGGATCGCGCAGACTCAGTGTTATTCCGAAATCGGCACTGTTGGATGTCCCGAAGTAGATCCTGTCAACGGGGTCTTTTGATACTGGGGCATTCTTTTGTATATAAGGTATAAACTCATTTACAAAGAATGAGTGATGGCTGTCAAACAGCCCGGCAAGCGTATTGTCATTTTTGGCTATCAGTTCTGCGTATTCTGCATTGCGGTACGCGATATTATAACCACTTACCTGATTCTTGTTTTCATACGAACATGCTATGATGACGGGGCGTATGTGGCGGTTTTCAATCAAGGAATCCATCATGCTCTTGAATCGGCTATCCTTAAAAACCAGACCGTCACCCATATAGATGACCGGAAGCTTGTCATCGGACCTGATTCCCTGTGGTATGTAAATGGCTCCTGAACGTACCATTCCGTCCTTGCAATTCATCTGAAATTCCTTGAAAACAGATTGATCTGTGGTCTTTACGCACGAGTTGAAGAGACAAAAAGTGCAAATTGACAAAACCAGAAGTCTGAATGCGAATTTCATAATTAAAAATACTGTTAATGTTATTTATAATTCCAATTTACAAAGATAGAAAATATTGTTGTGATTAAACCATAGGGCACTTTTTTTATCCAAATTGTGAATTATTTGTTAATTCGTCATTTTGACATTTAACCAAGCGCCTTCTGCTTTATAGTAAAGGTGTATTTTTTTTAATGCAATCAACAAAAACTAATAATAATTACAATCAAATGAAAAGAATCTTAACTCTGCTCACATTGGTTGCCACATCCGCAACGATGTTTGCACAGAATCTTTCAGTCAAGGGTATGGTTTATGATTATGATACAGCCGACCCGATGACTTCGGCCAACGTGTCGATAATCCAGATTGCAGGAACAGACTCCACTTTCATAAATGGAGCTGCTACCGAGGAGGACGGATCATTCACGATTGGTAACCTGAAGGCTGGCAACTATGTTGCCCGTGTTTCATTCACAGGTTATGATGATGCCTACAAGAACTTCTCCCTCAGGTCAGGTTCCGGCGTTACAGACCTTGGTAAGATCACTCTGAGAGGTGGCCAGATGCTCGAAGAGGTTGCAGTATCGGCAGTCGTGGCAAAAGTCCAGATGATCAATGATACCGTAATGTTCAACAGCGCAGCTTTCAAACTGCCTGAGGGTGCATCGGTAGAGGACCTTATCCGTAAGCTTCCCGGTGTGCAGATAGGCAGTGACGGAAGCATCACCGTAAACGGAAAGAGTGTATCAAGAATTCTCGTCAACGGTAAGGAGTTCTTCAATGATGACAAGACAATAGCTCTGACTCAGCTTACCGCCGATATGATTGAGAAAGTAAAGGCATATGAAAAGCAGAGTGACCTGGCCCGTCAGACCGGTATCGATGACGGTGAGGAAGAGACAGTGCTTGACCTCCAGGTTAAGAAGGGTATGGCCAAGGGTTGGTTCGGTAACCTTTCAGTCGGTGGCGGTGCTCCTCTTGAGAAGGAAGGATTTGATATAGCAGCTCTCTATCAGGTTAACGCTTCACTTAACCGTTTTGATGAGGACAAGCAGTTTACCATCATGGGTTCAGCCAGCCAGTCATCAGGCGGCATGGGCGGATTCGGTGGCATGCGTATGGGCGGCGGTGTCGGAATGGGCATGGGCGGCTTTGGCATGGGCGGCGGATTCGGCGGCATGGGCAGCGGATTCGGCGGCATGGGCGGCAGTGGCGGTGTCAGCAAGAGCTACTCCGGCGGTTTCAACTTTGCCATGAACCTCGGTAAGGAGGTTTCACAGGACAATTACCAGTATGAGGTTGGCGGCAGTATAAACTGGAGCCACAGCGACAACACTTCAAGCTCAAGATCATCAGGTGAGAACTTCTACGCTACAAGCGGTATGCCCGGTGTCGTTGACCATACATGGAACAACCGTGCCGGTGAGAACGGTAGCGGCAGCAACAGCTTGAGCGGCAATATGCGTATAGAGTGGAATAAGGATAACTATACCAGCCTTCTGTTCCAGCCTCAGGTTTCATGGAGCAAGTCAGACAGCTGGAGCGAGAGCAAATCAAGAACATTCAGGGATGATCCTTACAAGTATCTCAAGGATCCTCTTGATACTACAAGCTTCTATTCCTCAAAAGCTGAGATTCCGTCAAAGTACGGCGATGCCATTGCGGCCATCAACATTGATCCCACTTCACTCGATCCCGAGGGAGACCTGATAGACTCTCTTATCACAATGTATAATGAGTCTATCTGGAATATCCAGGACAGCAAGTCCAAGAGCGTAAGCACCAGCAAATCAGCCAGCGGTAACGTCCAGTTCGTAAGACGTTTCGGAAACCGTGGACGTAACGTTTCTATCCGTGGTACTTATAATCTGAGCCATTCAGACAGTGAGCAGTTCTCCAGAAGCGAGCAGATGTCTCATAACTATGTAAGAACTACTCAATCTTACAGCCGTCAGGATACTCTGTTGAACCGTTATAACAATAACCCGAGCGACAGACAGACATACAGCGTTCAGGCTACATATTCAGAGCCTATCGGTACAGGTACTTATCTGCAGTTCAGCTATCAGTTCCAGTATAGTGCTCAGAACAGTGACCGTGCTACTTACAATATGTCTGATGCCCTTGCAGCTACTTGGGGTATGCCTGATTGGATCTATGAGGACAACGATCTTATCCGTGATCCCAAGTTGAGCACCAACTCATTCTATTACAACTATGATCAGACTGCTCAGCTCCAGTTCCGCAAGAACGCAACTGACCAGTCATACAACTTCACCGTAGGTCTCTCTGTATTGCCTCAGTATTCTAAGATGAACTACTCAGGTATGGGTGTTACCGATACTCTTCTGGAGCGTACGGTGTTCAACTGGACTCCTACCGTTCAGTTCCGTTACAGAGTTACCCGTCAGGAACAGATCAACATCCGATACAACGGCCGTTCGAGCCAGCCTCAGATGTCACAGTTGCTTGACATACGTGATGATACAGACCCGTTCCGCGTATCAAGCGGTAACCCCGGTCTGAAACCTACCTTCAACAACCAGTTGAGCTTGGGATATCAGAAGTACAATCCTGTTACAATGGGTAGCTTCAATGTCAACACAAGCGTAAGCAATACTCTCCGTCAGATTTCTAACAGAACTGACCTGCTTCCTAACGGTGGTACTGAGAGCAAGCCTATCAACATGGATGGTTTCTGGTCAAACTGGAATGCCAATGCAAGTGTTATGTACAACTACACATTCCCCGATGACCGTTATTCAATCACGACCAACACATCAGGTAACTACAGCCACCAGGAGAGTTGGGCACAGATCATGGGCGGTGATGCACAGCTTCGTAAGAGCAATACCACCGGTGCAAACGAGAACCTGAGTGCAGAGTATCGTGATGACTACCTGACTCTATCATTTGACGGAACACTGCGTTACAGCCATTCAACCAATGACTTGCAGCCTGACCGCAACATGGATACATATGATTTCAGTTATGGTACAAGCTTTATGGCTTTCATTCCTTGGCGTAACATGCGTTTGGGTTCAGACCTTAACATGAACAGCCGTCGTGGTTACGATACAGGTATGAATACAGATGAGTTGATATGGAATGCTTCTCTGTCATTCTCATTCCTCAAGGGCAACAAGGCCAGCTTGTCACTCTCTGCATACGATATCCTGCATCAGCGCAGTACAGTTAACCGTTCTATGAGTGCAACATCACGTACTGATACTGAAAACAAGAACATCACAAGTTACTTCATGGCTTCTCTGACCTACCGTCTGTCACTTATGGGTGACCGTAACTCACGTCAGCAGTTGCGTGGCCGTGGTGGCATGGGCGGCTTCGGCGGCGGCATGGGCGGCTTCGGTGGCGGCATGGGCGGCGGCTTCGGCGGCGGCTTTGGCGGCGGCTTCGGTGGCGGTATGTTCTAAGCATCTGCACAATAATTACATCAGGGGGCTCTTACAGGTCCCCTGATTTTTTTGCTTTAGTGCATACCCCTCTAGTCACGCGTGGGTGCGAGACTTCCCAGAACCCCATACCCCTTTTTCCTATTGTACAAAACAGGAACTTTCCATCCTGATAAATAAAAAACAGCGCTCATTTGATTGAACGCTGTTTTTATTGTTGGTTGAGCAAATTCACTTGGTGGGAGTGAGCTTGATTATGCCGATGGAGTTTTCGGGCAGGGTCAGGGTGAACTGCTTCTTGATGGTTCCGTAGTTCTTGGTGTGGGGCACTACGGCTTCATTGTAGCTTACGCGGTTCTGGTTACCGCCGAATCCGCCGAACCTTCCGGGACGTCCGCCCTGAAGCTGCTGAGCCTGTGGCTGTGCACCGGCATATGTATTCTGGTCACCCTGATTCTTTATCTTGGTGTCGTGTGATGATATAAAGTCAACAGTAGCGGTGTATTCCTTGCGCTTCTGTCCTTTACCCATGTTGATGGTAAGTTCCTTGTCAACAGCCTCGGAGTTGACGAACTTGATGTATATCTCACCTGTTTCGGTATCGACAGTGGGTGAAGTGTATACGGTGCCATCGGCCTCGGAGCCGTTCATTACATCGGTCATCTGGAATGCGCGGTTGCCGGCCTCACTGAACAGAGCCTGGTAGTAGTAGTTGGTGGTGCGCCACATTCCGCGGTTATCGAACCAGATAAGGTTGGAATTCCACTTGTTGAATCCCTTCTTGCAGAACAGCGGAGCATAGGCAGCCATCACCACCATATCACTGTTGCGCTCCAGGCTGGTCCAGTATGCGGCCTCGGCCATGGCCGATGCAAAATCATTGTTGCTGCTGTTATTGGCAAACTCGCCTACGAATACGCGGGTGGGGCGCTTGCGGTCGTATGTAAGACCGTCGGCACCGCGAACCTTATCGGCATTGTAGCGGTTACCGTTGGTGTAGAACCACTGGTTGTTGCGGTAGTAGTGCTCATCGACCACGGTGTTCTGGTACTTGGTGTCAATCTCATGCATGTTCTCGTTGAACTCGCGGCCGTCGGCAGCGGAGCCTGCTGTAGAGACTATGATGATGTCCGGGTACTTGGCCTGCACCTCTTTATATATAATGTCAAAACGCTCCCAGAACTCAGGTCCCTTGTTCTCGTTGCCGATGCCCAGGTACTTGAGGTTGAAAGGCTCCGGGTGTCCCATATCGGCACGCATCTTACCCCATTTGGTATCGGTGCCGCCGTTGCAGAACTCTATGAAGTCAAGGGCGTCGTTCACGAATATGTCATGGAAACGCTTGCGGTCGGCCTCGGTTTCAAGCGGTGCAATGTACTGATGTCCTGCAAACTGGCAGGTTACGCCATTGTTTAGCACGGGCAGCGGAGTTGCGCCCAGAGACTCGGCCATAAGCAGATACTCATAGAAGCCTACGTATTGCGAAGTCCAGTATCCCCAGTGGTTGCGGAATCCTATTCTTTCCTCTTCGGGGCCGATGGAGTTCTTCCAGAAAGGCTGTCCGAAGTAGTTGGTACCCTCGCTGGCGCATCCGCCAGGGAACCTCATGAATGTGGGGTGAAGGTCTGCCAAAGCCTGCATCAGGTCCTTGCGGAAGGGGCCGGACTTGCCGTCCTGCCAGAGTTGTGAAGACTCAGGAAGCAGGGTTACGTAGTCAAGCCAGAATGTTCCGGGCTTATCGGCTATGATACTCAGGCGGCTGTCAACGGAGCGCTCGGCCTTGAGCTGTCCGGTGTATTTCTTCCAGTCACTCCCCAGGCGTGATATGGTTATTGCATTTGAGTTGGGCTGACCGTTGGCATCCTCCAGCTGCACGGTTATGGTGCCTGGATATGACTGTCCTGCCAGATATAGCGTAAGGTCATAGCTTACTCCCTGCTGTGCCGGGATGGATGCTTTCTGAGTGTTGTTTGAGTAGTAGTTGCCCTGACGCTCGCTGCCGTAGGGGGCGGTTCCGAAACCGTTGGCGGCTATTCCCATTCCCTGACCGGCATCCTCGATGTCAAAACGGACGCTGTACTGGGCATAGCGCAGTTCATCATCATACCTGTCGGCCGGATCATAGTCATAGTAACGTTTCAGGTCCTTTACCAGAGGCTTGTCGGCAACGGCATGAGCCTGGCCCCGGGCACCTTCCTTCTTAATTACTGTCCAGCCGAAGAATACGGTATCAGAGTAAGAGAACTCCTTCTCTTTCAGGTTGCCTGGTGCATCGGGTACATTGTATGCCTGGAACGAGTGGTTCTGGATAAGCTGTGCGCAGATACCGCCGTCAAGTGACTGGTTGATATCCTCAAAGAATATACCTGCCAGGGTGGGGCTGATCTCAATGCCTAATCCCTTCTTCTTGAGGTTAAGGGTAACCTCACGCTCCTGGACTGGCTTGAATCCCTGAAGCTGGAGCATCTTCTCGGCCATGCGGTAGCCCATAAGTCGCATACCCTCGGTGCTGAAGTGGAACTGGTCGCCGGTGCTCTCGCAGCCCAGCGAAGAGATTACGTATCCGTTCTTCATAGTCTTGGGCAGATTGGCCAGTACAACCTCATTGAATGCGGCGCAAGCGCCTCCCTGCTCAGCCTGCTTGAGCTCGCCGGCCAGGATGGGTATCTCATCTGGGTTGAGGCCCAGGTCGGCGCAGAGGTCATCATGTATCTTCTTTAGTCGGCCGCACCACTGGTCATCATCGGGGTTGGATTCGCCCTGATGTACCAGCATTCCCTTGATTACACCCGATTTCTGGGCAATGCGGGCCATATCCACTATGCGCTGGTAGGGGCTCATGTCATACTCCTTGGCCATGTTGACCAGCCAGCTGCGGCTGGGGTCGGCAGCCTCCATTGCCAGATACTCCTCACAGGCATCCTTATCCCAGAGCTCCAGCTTGGCGCCGGCCACGGATACGTTGATTACGCCAACGCGGTACTGGCTGGGCAGTTCCTCTATCATCTTGCGTCCGAAGAAATCCACCGGGCCCAGGTTGTTGCTCTGGCGGCAGATAGGTGGGGTGGCGGTGTACCATTCACCCATCTTGCGGTTGAACCGTGGCATATCCACAGCCGATACGAACTGGAAACGCGGGTCGTTCCAGTCCCTGTCCTGCTCGGCAGGAGTGGCTCCGGCCTCCATGTTGGACTGGCCGAAGCAGAGATAGATAAAGAAATTGGGGTCAGGCTGCTGAGCCTTGAGCGGCAGACTCATCAGCACTGCCGCTGCAATAATCATAAATCTGGTTTTCATTGATTCTTTATTGTTTGTTTTCTGAATTATCCTTGCTTTCTCTCTCATCCTTCTCCATCTTTTCAAGCGCAATCTCACGCGAGTTGCCGTCATGGAAAAGGAATGATGATGCCAGCACCAGAGTAACGATAACCGTTACCAGAACAGACACCCAGATCAGGCCGACACCTACGGCAATGCCTATGATACTGGTAGCGAATATGCTGGCGGCGGTGGTCAGACCGGACACATCGTACTTGTTCTTGATTATCAGTCCGGCGCCGATGAAACCTATGCCGGTTATCACCTGGGCGGCAATTCGGCCTGGATCTCCGTTTATCAGGTTAAGGTTGGTCTGGCATATCCAGATCGATGCCAAAGTGGCAAGTGTCGAGGCCATGCATATGAGCATGAAAGTCCTGACTCCGGCCGGATGTTTATGTATATAACGCTCCAGGCCGATGATACATCCCAGCAACGCGCTGATAAGGATCCTTGTAACGGCGATACTCTCAGTAAGCATAAAAAAACGGTTAATCTTTCTGCAAAAATAATCAATTAATTATCTTTACGAGCAAATTACTATCCTAATGAAACGGTTAATATTTATTCTTTCGGCATTTACTCTGTTTTTCAGTGCTGATGCCCATGTGATCAAGAAGGACCAGATGAGTGCGGAGAACTTAGGCAAGTTTGCCGGTTCGGTGTATGCATATGAGGCTCCAACAGAACCTCTCACTCCGGCTCCTAAAGGCTTTAAACCTGTTTATCTTACACATTTCGGACGTCACGGTTCCCGTTTTCTGGACAATGCGTCCAATTATGACCGTCCTTATAATATACTAAAGGAGGCCGATGATGCAGGCGCGTTGACGGACTATGGCAAGGATGTGCTGCGCCGGGTCGGGATAATACGTGCCGAAGCAGACCAGAGGGCCGGCGACCTTACCCCCAAAGGTATGCAGCAGCATCGTGATATTGCCCGCCGGATGGTGGAGAACTATCCGGAACTGTTCAAGGGAGACAAGACCATCATGGCCCGTTCCACCACATCCCATCGTGTCCTGGTAAGCGAATACTCGGCCCTGATGCAGATAATCCGGATGCGCCCCAAGATAAGGATTGACTATGACTCCAGTAACCATGATGAGCCCTGGATGTATACCGAGGATAAGGCCGTATCGGCCCACAAGCGCAAGATAAACTCCGCTGTGCAGGAGTTCAACCAGCGTCATACTCATCCGGAGCGCCTTATGAAGGCCCTGTTCAAGGATCCCGAGTACATAAAGACTGCCGGCGGACGCGACCAGAGCGGCAGCCTTTATTCATCCCTGTATGACCTGGCATCGTATGTGCAGGGATCGGACCCCGGCGTTGACCTGAATGACGTGTTTACATATGATGAGTGGTATGACCTGTTCCTTATGAACAACATACGCTGGTACTCACAGGGCGGTTATTCTCCGCTTACCGACAATGTAGTTCCTTACGGACACTGCGTGACACTGCAGAACTTCATTGATTTTGCCGATGAAGCCCTGGCCGGAAACGGAGTGAGTGTGATGCTCCGTTACGGTCATGAGGTTACTCTCATGTCATTCTTTTCACTTCTGGACCTGAACGGCTCGGGTTACAGTACCGATGACCTGGAGAGCGTAGCCGACCACTGGGTGGCTTATGAACTGGCACATATGGGCGGTAACGTCCAGTGGGTGTTCTTCCGCAACAAGAAGGGCGAGGTGATAGTCAAGTTCCTGCTTAACGAGCAGGAGGCCACTCTGCCCGATACTGTTCCGTTCTACAAGGATGCCAAGGGCAGGGAGCGGCACCCTTACTACCGCTGGGAGGATGTGCGCAAGTTCTATCAGGACAAGATTGACTACTGGGAGGAGTATAAGGCTCATGACGACACCTCTGTTGAGGAGCCCTCATCATCCAGAAGCCGCGGTTTCCGTCAGGAGATAAATACCGCAACTAACTAAAAATGATACAATTGGGGACTGTCCCATTTTGTAATGTTCTTTAACTAACCAATATAACCTATTATGAGAATCTTTAATGTTTTGGCTGTGGGGGCAGTAGCGCTGTCGCTTACGGCGTGTGGAGGCGGAAACTCCAAGTATGAGTATCCGTTCCAGAATCCAAATCTCAAAATTGAGAAGAGAGTTGAAAACCTGCTCTCGCTGTTGAGTCCCGAGGAGAAGGTGGGACTTATGATGAACGGCTCCATTTCCATAGACAGTCTGGGCATTCCTGCCTACAACTGGTGGTCGGAGGCCTGTCACGGTATCTGCATGAATGGTGCCACGGTATTCCCGCAGGCAATTGCATTGGCTGCCACTTTCGATGATGCCCAGCAGTATGAGGTCTATACCGTGGTGTCCGATGAGGCACGTGCGCATTGGAACACATCGGACCACAACCAGTTCGGCAAGACCCGCGCTACAGGCGGTGCATGGCATCAGGGACTATCATTCTGGTGCCCCAACATCAACATTTTCCGTGATCCGCGCTGGGGACGCGGCCAGGAGACCAGCGGTGAGGATCCGTATCTGACAGGTAAGATGGGTACCGCTCTTGTAAAAGGTATGCAAGGCGATAACCCCAAGTATTACAAGACCCACGCCTGCGCCAAGCACTATGCCGTTCACAGCGGCCTGGAGGCTAACCGTCACCGCTTTAACGTAAGCGTAAGCCAGCGTGACCTGTGGGAGACCTATCTGCCAGCATTCAAGACTCTGGTGACCGAGGCCAATGTTCAGGAGGTGATGTGCGCATACAATGCTTACGAGGGCGAGCCCTGCTGCGGCAGCGACCGTCTGCTCACTGACATCCTGCGCAACAAGTGGGGATTCAAGGCTCTGGTGGTATCGGACTGCGGTGCCATTAGCAACTTCTACAACCGCGGCCAGCACGAGACCCATGCCAATGCCGTTGATGCCAGCGTTGATGCAGTGCTGTCAGGTACTGACATTGAGTGCGGTACCAGCTACAACGCTCTGGTGCAGGCATTGCAGGAGGGTAAGATAAATGAGGCCGATATAGACGTATCACTGCGCCGTATACTGCGCTCACGCTTTGAGCTGGGCATGCATGATCCCGCCTGGATGGATCCCTGGAAGGACCTGGGTGCCGATGACATCAGCAGCCCCGCACATGCAGCTCTGGCCCACAAGGCTGCCGATGAGGCTATGGTTCTGCTCAAGAATCAGGGTAACATTCTGCCTCTTAAGAAAGAGGGTCTGACAATAGCCGTTGTTGGTCCCAATGCCGATAACGTAACCATGCAGTACGGTAACTACAACGGTACTCCCACACGCGAGAATCAGATTTCTATTCTGCAGGCCATCAGGGCCAAGGCTCCTAACGCCAACATCATCTATGACCGCGGTTGCGAGCTGGCCGATGAGTATCTGACCGTAAGCCATCTGGCTGACCTGAACGGCGGCAAGGGTATCTATGCAGAGTTCTGGAACAACACCCGCATGAGCGGCACTCCCGTGGCCAAGGGTTATTACGATGAGATTAACATGCGCACCATGGGTGACTACCGTTTTGCCGAGGGTGTGGAGTTCACTAACTTCTCAGCCCGCATGACTGGTAAGTATGTGGCTGACTTTACAGGTGACCTTAGCTATAACCTGCGTGGTAATGACACCTGGAAGCTGACCGTGAACGGCAAGGTGATTGCCGAGCAGAATGAGCCTGCTCAGGGCCGTGGCGGCCGTGGCGGTCAGGGCCAGACTCTTTCATTCAAGGTGGTCAAGGGCCAGACTTACAATATCCAGCTTGACTTTACCAAGGGTGAGAGCGGATCGGCCTACCTGACATTCGACCTCAGCCAGCGCAAACTTGCAGAGTTCAGCTCTGTGGCACAGAAGGTAAAGGATGCCGATGTAATCATCATGGTATCGGGTATTTCGGCCCGTCTTGAGGGTGAGGAGATGCGTGTCAACTACGATGGATTCTCCGGAGGTGACCGCACCAAGATTGAGCTGCCCAAGGTTCAGCTGAATCTTCTGGAGGCTATGTACAAGACCGGCAAGCCAGTCATACTGGTCAACTGCTCAGGCTCCGCAATAGGATTCGGTGCCGTTGAGAACCAGTATCAGGCATTGCTGCAGGCTTGGTACGGCGGTCAGGCAGGTGGTCTGGCTGTGGCCGATGTGCTGTTCGGAGACTACAACCCCGCAGGCCGTCTGCCCGTTACTTTCTATAAGAGCACAGACCAGTTACCCGCCAATGTTGAGGACTATAATATGGATGACGGCTTTACATACCGTTACTTCAAGGGTGAGCCTCTGTACGCTTTCGGTTACGGTTTGAGTTATACTACATTCTCATACGGCGATGCAACCCTGTCCAAGCAGAGCATCAAGGCCGGCGGTACGGTTGATATCACCGTTCCTGTTACCAATACCGGCAAGCGTGACGGCGATGAGGTTGTTCAGATTTACATCAAGTCACTTGACAACCCGCAGGCTCCCATCAAGTCACTCAAGGGATTCAAGCGCGTGAACATCGGAGCAGGACAGACTGCCCAGGTCAAGATTACCCTGGAGCCCAAGGCATTCGAGTACTATGATGAGAAGATTGATGAGCTGGCAGCAATGCCCGGCCGCTACAAGATCCTGTACGGCCCCTCATCGTTGGATAAGGATCTGAAATCTCTCGATTTTATAGTTAAGTAATCGATTGCAACCAAAAAAGAAGAAAGCCGGTTCATTTGAATCGGCCTTCTTCTTATTTGGTATCTACCTGTAACCTCAATTCGCGGAAGGGGCGGGTGGGATCGTTGGTGGTGAGGTTGATTGATCCCATAGTTGTGGTGTGAGGCTGTCTGGAGTTGGTTACGGCAACTGTTACCTTTAGTTTCTTGCCGGGTTTGATAACCATTCCGGTCCTTATGCTTATTGCAGTACCCTCCATGGGCTCTACATTACGGAAAATCAGATCGGTATTACCTGAATTGCCTATAACAATGGTCTTCTTGTATATCTTGCCGGGTGTTTCCTCTCCGAAATCCACATATGACGGTTCTATTCGCATGACAGGTTTCGGGGCTGAGTCGTCAAACTTTTCGATGCGAAGAGCGCTGACGACAATCGGCTCCTGGCTCTTCGCGCCGTCAGCCACCACCCAAACGGTATCACGGGCCATTCCGAAGTAATCCTTTCCTACAGGAATGGTGTATGTGATATGTATGCTGACAGTCTCCTGAGGGCCGATGCTTTCCGGGCATTCCACGCTCATTCCGTTACGGTTACCGGTAGTAATGACCGATATCTTTGACGTCTTGTCACCCACATTGGCTATCCTTACCACCCTGCTGACGGTCTCTCCCTGAGTTATATATCCAAAGTTGCATCGTTTAGCGTTGGTCTTGACGGTGCCGGCCAGAAGGTGGGGGTAAATCTGATCAAGCCCCATGGGGATGGGGTTGACATCGGCAGTAATCATAATGCTGGCATAGTTGTGGCGGTCTTTGGTGAATACCTCAACCTCGCGCAGGACCTTGCCTTCGGTACGGGCGGGATCAAAAGCAACGGTTATCTCTCCGTATTCTCCACCGGCAACTGGCTGGGTGGAGTAGAGTACGGTAGTGCAGCCGCAACTGGTGGCTACGTTGTCAATCTGAATAGGGTTGTTGGATATGTTTACAAACCTGAAAGTGTGCTGTACAGGGCCGTCTGCCTCTTCAATCAGGCCGAAATCCCACTCATAGGTCTCAAAAACCATGGCTGAGTTGAGCTCTTCCTGGGCTTGAGCCAGGTTGAAAGACAGTGCAAGTATTGTGGTAAGTAAGGTTCTGACTTTCATATTCAATAATAGTTTCTTTCGTTTTTAATTGTTGTAATGGGGCCGTGGCCGGGATATACGATTGTCTCATCGGACATTGTGAGCAGTTTGGTGCGTATGCCGGTCATGAGCGCCTGATGGTTGCCGTCGGGGAAATCGGTGCGGCCGTAACTGCCCTGGAAAATGACATCGCCGGTAAAGACGCACTGCTGCTCCCTGTTCCAGAATACAATGCTGCCAGGTGAATGGCCGGGGATATGCAGTACATGGAGAACTGTATTACCAAAAGAGACCGTATCGCCATCATTGAGTACATTTTGAGGCTCTATCGGATTCACGTGCCCCTGGTAATTGATTCCGAATACCGACAGTCTGGCGCTCATGGTCCTGATCCAGGGCATGTCCAGATCGTTGGCACGTGCCTTTACCCCGTATGTATCCTCAACGAACGTGTTTCCGAATACATGGTCAAAATGCAGATGTGTATTCAACAGCAACTTTACGTTCAGACCGTTATCCGTGATGAATCCGGCCAATGCATCCGTCTCGCCGGGATAGAAACAGCCGGGGTCGATTATTGCGGCCTCATTTGTCTCATCCCACACAACATACGTGTTAACCGGCAGGAAATTGAACTCAAAACACTTAACGTTCATCATATCTGGACGTAAACCACTTTCTTGTCCTTAAAGAATTCCTCCTTGAAGTATCTTGATATATCTGTTATCTCAGTCGCTCTACGGAATTTTGAAGTCTCAGCATTCAAATCTCCGCCCTTGAGGCAGATAACGCCGTTGGGATAGGCATTGCGCTGTGTCTTGCGGTTAAGCATATGGCCTGCTACTGAGCAGAGGTCGGGCAGGGGCATTACTCCACGAGACAGTATGAATTCATACTTGTCATTGTCTTCTTCGGCCCGCTCATGACGGCACTCCACATTCTTAAGACCTATCTGCATGGCCACATCCTGTGCCACACGTACTTTCTTGCCGATGCTGTCTATCAGCGTAAAACCGCAATCGGGAAAGAGTATGGCCAATGGTATTCCCGGGAACCCGCCTCCTGTACCAACATCGGCAATCATCGTGCCGGCCGAAAACCTGATAACCTTGGCAATGGCCATGGAGTGAAGTATATGGTGTTCATACAGATTGTCTATGTCCTTACGTGAAATGACGTTTATCTTGCTGTTCCAATCTGTATATAACGGGCCGAGAGCCTCCAGTTGTTCATACTGAAGGCTGCTCAGGTCGGGGAAATATTTCCTTATAAGGTCCATTTACTTAAGGTAATAGGTTACCGTGGTGACTACTCTTACGTTCTTGATCCACGGGGTGTTGCTGTCGCGGTCATAGATTGAGAACTGACCCTGTGAAGCGGTCTGGATCTTACCCAGTCTGGAGCCGGAATCATCGGCAAACTTCTGTGCAACCTCGCGTGCGTTGCGGGTGGCAACCTCTACCATCTGGGGCTTAAGCTCGTTCAGTCCGTTGAAATCATACTGCACCTGATGCTCATAGTCATTGCCGCCTATGGCAATTCCTTTTTTCAGGAGCTCGCCCTGCTTGAGGATGAGCTGACGGACCAGATCCACATTATCGGAACTTACGGTAACCACCTGCTGCATCTGGTAGCGGTTGGCTATGTACTCGTTGGAGTAGCGGTTGGCGGTACGGTCATAGACGGTGGGGGCGGTGGTGCTTATCTCGCTGTCCTTAATGCCGCCGTCCTTGAGGAACTTTACAATCTCATTGCTCTTCTTCTCCATGGAGGAGTAGAGTTTTATAAGGTCGTTGTCAACGTCCTGAATAACCAGTGGCCAGATTACATGGTCGGCCATAACCTCCTGGGTGGCAAGACCTTTTACGTTAACCACACGCTTGGTGCCGGTAAACTTGCCGACAGAGAGGAAAATGCAAACACCTAGTGCAAGCAGTCCCCAAAAATTGGTCGAGTTCTTCATATCGTATGATATCTTTATAACAAAGTGTAAAGTTGGCACTTTTTTGCCATAAAAGAAACTTGTTAAACCGAATTTTAATTAAGTTTGCATTATTGCATTGCTAACCTAATTACAACCAATATGAAAAAACTTTTTAAATGGACTGTTGCCGGCATGGCTATGATGCTGGCTTTCACTAATGTGCAGGCTCAGACCAGGCACACGTTCTGTAACCCGCTTGATGTGGTGGTAGGTAACGAGCCGTCCATACGCGGCGGTGAACCCGTAGTGATTATCTTTGAGGACAATTATTTCCTCTTTGTATCCCACAGACGCGGATACTGGTATTCTCCCGATTTCCAGAACTGGACTTATGTTGATGCTCCCGGTTATCCTGCCGGTGTTGTATCGGTGGTTGAGATGGACGGAAAACTGATTGGCTGTTCCATGAACAACCGCAACGTCTATCGCGCCATTGACCCGTACAAGGGAGAGTGGGAGAAGATAGGTGAACTGTCAAGCGACCGGTATGGTGACGCCAATATGTTTGTGGATGATGACGGCCGCCTGTATATGTACTTCGGCTGGTCTCAGATAATGCCGTTCCAGGTGGTTGAACTGGACAAGGAGACGTTCAAGGAGAAGGGTGAGCCTAAACAGTTGTTCTGGAGCGATATCAAGAACCATGGATTTGAGGTCCGCAAGCCCGAGGATGTCATCTATTCCATTTTCAACGGACGCCGCGATTACGGTCCCGAGGAACTGCCTTGGATTGAAGGTCCGTACATGATCAAGCATAACGGCAAGTACTATCTGCAGTACGCAGCCATCGGCCTTGAGTTCATATCGTATTCACACGGTATCTACGTATCTGACAGTCCTATGGGACCGTTCACATACAGTGAGCACAACCCGCTTACGTTCAAGACCAGCGGATTCCAGGTAGGTGCCGGACACGGCAGCACATTCCATGACAAGAAGGGTAACCTATGGACTATCTGCATGATTCCCGCACAATACGGTGAGGGCGGCCGCGGATCGGAACTGGCCATCTATCCTTCTGCAGTCGATAAGAAGGGCGTCATGTACTCCAACACCGCTCTTGGCGACTATCCGCAGTATTATCCTGCAGAGCGTAAAGCGGGTGTAGACAATTATGTCGACTGGAAACTGCTGTCTGTCAATAAGAAAGCTATTGTATCCTCAACATTTGAGAATTATGCTCCGAGTCAGGCATTGGACGAGGACTTCAAGACCTGCTGGGCAGCCGAAACAGGTGATCCCGGTGAGTTCTTTACCGTTGATCTGGGTGATAAGGCAACCATCAACGCCATCCAGCTCAACTGGGACCATATAGGCGCACAGCGTGCCGGTGGCCGTGGCGGATTCGGTGGCGGTATGATGGGTGGCGGTGCCGCCAGTCCTCAGGCAGAACGTCTCTATCAGTGCTATGAGGTGTTTGTTTCGGATGATAACTCCAACTGGACCAAGGTTATAAGCAAGCCCCAGAACAAGATGGAACTCAAGCATGACTATAATGAGCTGGAAAAGCCTGTACAGGCCCGCTATGTCAAGGTTGTGAATGTTGCTACTTATGACAATGCCAAGTTCTCAATAAAGGACCTGCGCATATTCGGTACAACACCGCAGATGAAGATCCAGAAGGTCAAGAAGTTTATGGCAGTACGCAATCCTGATGACCGTCGTGAGGCCAATGTGATATGGGAGCCCGTTCCCGGAGCCGATGGCTACATCGTACGTTACGGTATTGAAAAGAAGAAACTCTACAACAGTTACATAGTATATGGTCAGAATGACCTTTACATGCACAGTCTGAATACCGCTCCCAAGAACTATTACTTTGAGGTTGAGGCATTGATAAGCGGTCTGCCCAAGTATCATGAGAACCCGCTTGAGACCATCGGTCTGGGTGCTGAGATTCAGCTTGCCCAGCGCGGAGGCGGCGGCAATGCCGGATATGCCCAGGGCGCAGGCACAAGGTATATTATGCTTAAGGACGGTGCAACTGAGTATTCCTTCGGTGAGGTTGATCCAGGTACATGGACTCTGAGCCACTCATACGGTCCCGTTCTTTGGTCAGGCTCTCTCACAGAAAAGGAACTCATCTCAAATGAGGCCAACCCAAAACCCACAGTTACAGCAAAGTTGACACTCCTGGGCGAGGGAACCAGAAATACCGGCTATCTTGAGATGCAGGTAATTCCCGGAAAGGAGAAAGGTGTTATAAAGGTTGTGGTAAAGAAATAAGAACATATGAATAAATACCAAAAGATATTGCTCGTAGCAGCAATGATGCTGGTTCCGGGATGGGGCGCAGCACAGAAATGGGAGGGTCTGGCCGATACACCCCAGATGGGTTGGAACAGCTGGAACAAGTTCGGACAGAACATCAGTGAGAAACTTATACGTGAACAGGCCGACGCCATGGTGGCCGAGGGCCTTGTGGAGGCTGGTTACATCTATCTCAATATGGATGACTGCTGGCATGGCGAGCGCGATGCCGACGGATTCGTTCAGCCTGATCCCAAGACATTCCCGTCGGGAATAGAGGCTTTGGCCGACTATGTACACTCCAAGGGTATGAAACTGGGTATCTATTCCGATGCCGGCCGCAAGACCTGCGCCGGACGTACAGGCAGCTTTGGGCATGAGTATCAGGATGCCATCCAGTATGCCCGCTGGGGGATTGACTACCTTAAATATGACTGGTGCTCAAGTGAGAACATCAACCCACGCGGTGCATACGCCCTGATGCGTGACGCCCTGCGTGCAGCCGGCCGTCCAATATTCTTCAGCATGTGCGAGTGGGGCAGCAACAAGCCATGGGAGTGGGCCGAGAACATAGGTCACTCATGGCGTACCACCGGCGATATAACCGCCCGTTTTGCAGGCAACCCTCGTCAGCGTGGCTGGGGACAGACCGTGCTGAGCATCATTGACCAGAACGCTCCGCTGCGCAAGTATGCAGGCCCGGGCCATTGGAATGACCCTGACATGCTTGAGGTTGGCAACGGCATGAGCGTGAATGAGGACCGCGCCCACTTCAGCATGTGGTGCATGATGGCAGCCCCGCTTATTCTGGGCAACGACCTGTCCAAGATGACCGATGATACCCGTGCCATCATCCTTAACAAAAAGGTGATAGCAGTCGATCAGGACAAGCTTGGCGTTCAGGGACTGCGTTACAAGACCGATGGAGATATAGAGTATTGGTTCAAGCCTCTGGAAGGCGGCGACTGGGCTGTCTGCCTGCTCAACCGCGGTACGGAGCCTGTGGAGTGCAACATCAACTGGCAGGACTACAACCTGACAGACGATGAGGTCAGCCATCTCTCCACATCGTTCGATGCCATTACGTATAACATCGAGAACCTGTGGGAGCAGAATGCCAAGAAGGCAAAGGTAGGTACCACCAAGAAGGCCCTCAAGGTTACTGTGCCAGGTCATGATGTGGCCATGTATCGCCTCATTCCTAATAAGAAGTAGCAAATTGAAACTTTTTTATTCTATTTGATTGCAAATTGAAATATTCTGTTTATTTTTGCGACGATTTGAAATGATAATGAAGGGAAAGGTTACATATAACTGTCTGTCTAACCAGATGAATGACAAGCAGAATCTGAATAATAATCAGGTTCCTGTTTCCCCGTGTTGTTTCACCAGTCGGATAATATGACGGAGATTTTGGAAATACTTATTGGATAATTTGAGTGAAGGCTGGTTCAGTTAGAATCAGCCTTCACCCTTTATTAAAGGTTATTTATGTGCGGAATTGTAGGTTATATCGGTAAACGACAGGCATGCCCGATACTGCTTAAGGGGCTCTCTCGCCTGGAATATCGCGGTTATGACAGCGCTGGTGTGGCGCTTATCAATGACAACGGCAATCTGGTCATTTACAAGACCAAGGGTAAGGTGGCAGACCTGGAACATGCCATAGAGGGTAAGGATATCAGCGGCAACGTGGGTATAGCACATACACGCTGGGCCACTCATGGAGAGCCCAACGACATCAACGCGCATCCGCATTTCTCGGAATCCGGAAATCTGGCACTAATCCATAACGGTATCATAGAGAACTACCGCTCACTTAAGACCGGGCTCCAGAACCAGGGCTATCACTTTAAGAGTGAGACCGATACGGAGGTGATAATCCAGCTTATCCAATACATCATGGACAGCCATTCAATCACTCTTGAGGAGGCTGTACCGCTGGCTCTGAACAGCGTGATAGGCGCATACGCCATAGTGATTGTGGATAAGACACAGCCAGGCCGTATGATTGCCGCCCGTAAGGGAAGCCCTCTTATAATAGGTGTGGGCGATGACGAGTTCCTTATAGGGTCCGATGCCACCCCGATCATTGAATACACGGACCGCGTGGTCTATCTGGGTGAGGAGCAGATAGCTTTCATAGAGCGCGGTAAGGAGCTTAAAATAACCGATTTACGAAGCGTTGAGCAGACAACTGTCATTAAGAAACTGGAACTTAACCTGAGCCAGATAGAGAAGGGCGGTTTTGCCCACTTCATGCTCAAGGAGATTCATGAGCAGCCAGATACCGCACGTACCGTAATGAACGGCCGCCTGCATCCGGAACTGGGAATAGTAAAACTGTCTGGTGTGATTGACCATAAGGAGCGCCTGCTCAAGGCCCGGCGTATCATCATTTGCGCCTGCGGAACATCGTGGCACGCAGCACTGATAGGTAAGTATATGATTGAGGAACTTACACGCATTCCGGTTGAGGTGGAGTACTCATCGGAGTTCCGTTACCGCAATCCGGTGATCTATCCCGATGATGTGGTGATTGCCATATCACAGTCAGGTGAGACGGCCGATACTCTGGCTGCCATGCAGCTGGCCAAGGCATCAGGGGCGTTCCTGTTCGGGATATGCAATGTGGTGGGTTCATCAATTGCACGTGCAGCCGATACCGGTTGTTACACTCATGCGGGCCCTGAGATAGGTGTGGCATCGACCAAGGCATTTACCGCCCAGGTCGAGACACTGTTGCTGCTGGCACTCAACATTGCGCAGGAGAAGGGTACCGTATCGGATGATCTACGGAAACGCATCATTGCCGAACTTCCGCGCATTCCCGCCAAGATTGAGAAGATTCTTAAGCATGACAAGCAGATATCCGAGCTTGCCAAGACATTTACATACGCGCACAACTTTATCTACCTGGGACGCGGTTACAACTATCCCATTGCCCTGGAGGGTGCCCTGAAACTCAAGGAGATATCGTACATCCATGCCGAGGGTTATCCCGCAGCCGAGATGAAACACGGACCGATTGCCCTGATTGATGAGGAGATGCCGGTAGTGGTGATTGCCCCCAAGCGCGGCCATTATGACAAGATACTCAGTAACATACAGGAGGTAAAGGCACGTAAGGGCAGGGTGATAAGCATCGTGACCGAGGGCGACAGGGACGTTAAGAGCATATCGGACTATTCGTTTGAGATTCCGGATACCGAGGAGTGCCTGGTCCCGCTGCTCAGTGTCATTCCGCTGCAGTTGCTGGCATATCACATAGCTATTGCCAAGGGGCGTGACGTGGACCAGCCTCGTAACCTTGCCAAATCAGTTACCGTTGAATAAATCTGCAGATATGGAAGAGTTGCATCACGAATGCGGAGTGTTTGGCATTTACGGATTGGAGAATGCCGCACAGTATGCCTATTATGCGCTTCACAGCCTCCAGCACCGCGGTCAGCAGGGGTGCGGAATAGTATCGGCCGATGACCAGGGGCAGTTTCATCTGCACAAGGGTGCCGGTCTGGTAATAGAGATTTTCGGCTCCAGACATCTGGATGAACTGACCGGCAACATAGCCATAGGCCATGTTCGTTATCCTACCACCAATGTAGGCGGACTGGAGAACATACAGCCGTTTACGTTCCATCATTATACAGGGAATTTTGCCATCGCGCACAACGGGAACATCATCAACTCCCGTGAACTGCGCATGTATCTGGAGCGTCGCGGCAGTCTGCTGCAGACCACATCGGACAGTGAGCTGTTTGCGCACCTTATCAAGAAGGATCCCACCGAGGAGGACCGCATAATAAACCTTATCAATGCCCTGAACATGATTGAGGGGGCATTCTCACTGGTCATAATGACTCCCAACCGTATCTACGCCTGCCGTGACAAATACGGATTCCATCCGCTCTCGATTGCAAAGTTGGGCGAAGGGTATGTGGTGGCCAGCGAGACCTGCGCATTCGACGCAATAGGAGCCGAATTCATGCGTGACGTCAATCCGGGTGAGATAATAACTATAGACCATCACGGAATACGCTCCAATGATTATTCAAAGCTCCGCAGTAACCGTATGTGCGTGATGGAGTATATATACTTTGCGCGTCCGGACAGCGATATAGAGGGCTGTAACGTCCACTCGTTCCGTAAATTGTCGGGCCGCCTGCTCTATGAGGAGCATCCTGTTGACGCCGATATTGTGGTGGGTGTGCCGGATTCAAGTCTGAGCGCCGCCATGGGTTATGCCGAGGCCAGCGGGATTCCATACGAGATGGGCCTGCTCAAGAACAAATATGTGGGGCGCACGTTCATTCAGCCTACGCAGGAGATGCGAGACAAGGGCGTCCGTATGAAACTGTCGCCCGTGCGCAGCATAGTGAACGGCAAGCGCGTGATTCTTATTGACGATTCGATTGTGCGCGGCACCACATCGCGCCGCATAGTGGGTTTGCTGCGTGAGGCCGGGGCTACCGAGGTACATGTGTGCATTGCCAGTCCCAAATATGCTTATCCCTGCTATTATGGTGTGGATACTGGCACATCGGAGGAACTTATCGGCTCAAGCCATTCCGTAGAGGAGATTTGTGATTATATCGGAGCTGACTCATTGTACTTTCTCTCATTGGAATCACTTTATAAGGCATCGGGCCGGGATATGGGCCGATGCGAACTCTGCACCGCCTGCTTTAACGGCGACTATCCCACAAACCTTTACAACCACAAAAGCTGAATTATGGAGACAAAATATATTTTCATTACCGGTGGAGTTGTTTCATCGCTGGGCAAAGGTATTATTGCCGCATCACTTGCCAAACTGCTTCAGGCCCGCGGCCTCAAGGTTACCATCCAGAAGTTTGACCCGTACATCAACATTGACCCGGGTACGCTGAACCCGTACGAGCACGGCGAGTGCTATGTAACCGATGACGGCGCGGAGACGGACCTGGACCTGGGTCACTACGAGCGTTTCCTGGGTGTGCACACATCAAAGGCCAACAATGTCACTACCGGAAAGATTTACAATACCGTGATCACCAAGGAGCGTGAGGGGGCCTATCTGGGCAAGACGGTCCAGATAGTCCCTCACATCACTGATGAAATCAAGCGCCGCATGCTGCTTCTGGGCCAGACAGGAGATTTTGATGTGGTGCTTACCGAGATAGGGGGCACGGTGGGCGATATGGAGTCACTGCCGTTCATCGAGGCCGTGCGCCAGCTGCAGTGGGAACTCCCCGAAGGGTCCTGCATGTCAATACACCTTACGTTAGTGCCTTACCTGAGTGCTGCCAAGGAGCTCAAGACCAAGCCTACACAGCACTCCGTTCAGATGCTCCAGCAGGCAGGTGTCCAGCCCGATGTCATTATCTGCCGTACCGAGCATCCGCTCTCTGAAGAACTGCGCTGCAAGGTGGCCCTGTTCTGTAACGTAAAGCCCGGGCACGTGATCCAGAGCATAGATGCCTGGAGCATCTATCAGGTACCTCTTAATATGCATGCCGAGCATCTTGACGAACTCGTAGTCCGCAAACTGGGCATTGATAACTTCAATCAGCCTGACCTGAGGTTGCTGGAGGAGTTCCTGGACCGTCTGCGCCATCCCAAATGCGAGGTCGATATTGCCCTTGTGGGTAAATACGTATCGCTGCAGGATGCATACAAGTCGATCCTTGAAGCACTTGTGCATGCCGGTGCGGCCAACTCCTGCAAGGTTCATGTACATTCCATAAACAGCGAGGAGATTACCGCTGCCAACGTAGCCGAAAAACTCAAGGGCATGAAGGGCGTCCTGGTTGCTCCGGGATTCGGGTCACGCGGTCTTGAGGGTAAGGTGGAGGCCATCAAATATGCCCGCGAGAACAGAATACCGTTCTTCGGAATATGCCTGGGTATGCAGATGTGCGTTGTGGAGTTTGCACGCAATGTGCTGGGATTCAAGGATGCCGAATCCACCGAGGTCAATCCCGACACCACACATCCCGTAATTGACATGATGGAGGATCAGAAGATAACCACAATGAAGGGCGGTACCATGCGTCTGGGCGCATACGACTGTGAGATAGCCAAAGATACGCTTGCATACAAGATCTACGGAACCAAACATATCTCCGAACGTCACCGCCACCGCTATGAGTTCAATGCCAGGTATGCTGAAGACTTCAAGAAGGCTGGAATGGTTACATCTGGCTACAATCCCCAGACCGGACTCACCGAGATTGTGGAACTCCCGCAGTCGGTGCATCCGTTCTTTATCGGCTCACAGTTCCATCCGGAGTACAAATCCACGCCCGAGAATCCGCATCCTCTGTTCCGCGCCTTTGTGGCTGCGGTGAAAAGCATGCAGTAATAGTTTGCAGAATGCTGCAATTTTGCAAGTTGTGGTTTCTAAATGTTTTAATTTTTGGAGATTTGATAGAAAAAAGTGAAATTTCTGCGTTATTTGTGAACATGGTATTAAAATGATGCTTATCTTTGCGGCAGAAATTGAAACAAGATAGCAGTTTTATGTTTATCGGACTTAAGAATATAACCGCTGTGCTGAACAAT
Source organism: uncultured Bacteroidaceae bacterium (assembly GCA_905235565.1). GTDB lineage: Bacteria > Bacteroidota > Bacteroidia > Bacteroidales > Bacteroidaceae > Colenecus. The sequence goes on from CAJOLR010000011.1 coordinate 26,594, forward strand.
AATAATCAGCAGCAGAATAATCAGAACCAGAACAATCAGGTTCCGATGGTTATACCTTTTGACCGGTCAGGTATGTAACTGTCAGTTTAAATAAGTAGAGAATTATAAGGCTGGTCTATTTGAGACCGGCCTTTTTTTGTTTTACGATGCATCAAAACACAATAATTAACCTCAAAACAAAACACAAATGAAAAAGATTGAAGCAATCATCCGGAAAACCCGGTTTGAAGATGTGAAGGAGGCGCTCTTTGAGGCCGACATCAACTGGTTCTCTTACGCAGAGGTTCATGCCATAGGTCAGGACCGTCAGGACCGCATATACCGTGGCGTGATGTACAGCACTGATATCATTTCACGTATAGAGATAACCATTATATGCCGTGATCAGTTTGTACAGCCTGCCATCGATGCCATAATGGGTGCGGCTCGTACAGGTCAGGTGGGCGACGGACGCATATTTGTGAGTCCTGTTGATGACACATGGTCAATCCGTACCGGTGAACACGGTGATACGGTTCTGGCCGACAAAAAGTAAAACTGTTAAATTATTGAATTATTGAATTATGGAAGACATTATTACAACAGTAAGTGAGAGTAGCATAAGCGGACTGGATACAGTCTGGGTATTGATAGCAGCTATGCTGGTGTTCTTTATGCAGCCCGGTTTCGCGCTGGTGGAGGCAGGTTTTACCCGTTCCAAGAACACGGCTAACATACTGATGAAAAACTTTGTGGATTTCATGGTGGGATCCTTCCTTTTCTGGATGATAGGTTTTGGTCTGATGCATGGTGCCAACAACGGATTCATAGGTGGTCTGCATCTGTTTGACTGGTCGTTCATAGGCGACTCAAACGTTCCTGCAGAGTGTACGCTGATATTCCAGACAGTATTCTGCGCCACTGCCGCTACTATAGTATCGGGCGGTATGGCCGAGAGAACCAAGTTCTCTATGTACGTTCTTATTTCAATCATCATTTCCGTGATTATCTATCCCATTGAGGGTCACTGGTCCTGGGGAGGCGGATGGCTGAGCGAGCTTGGTTTCCATGATTTTGCAGGTTCCACAGTTGTGCACTCTTGCGGTGGTGTGATTGCACTGGCAGGAGCAATGGTACTTGGTCCCCGTATCGGTAAGTATTCCAAGACAGGCGAATCACGCGCTATTCCCGGTCACAACCTGACATTCGGCGCCCTGGGCGTGTTCATCCTCTGGTTCGGATGGTTTGGTTTCAACCCCGGTTCACAGCTGGCTGCCGAAGGTGCTGAGAACGCAATCGCAATATCTCACGTAATGTGCACAACCAACATGGCAGCCGCCACAGGAGGACTTTCGGTCCTGTTCCTTACTTGGCTGGTATACGGCAAACCTTCACTCTCGCTGTTGTGCAACGGCATCCTGGCAGGTCTGGTAGGTATCACAGCCGGTTGCGACCTTGTTTCAATTGGTGGTTCGGCCATTATCGGTGTTGTTTGCGGCGTAGCGATGGTGGGATCGGTTGCCTTTATTGATAAGGTCTGCAAGATTGATGATCCCGTCGGTGCTGTATCAGTTCACGGAGTGTGCGGTATCCTGGGTACACTGATGACCGGAATGTTTGCCGTGGACGGTGGTCTGTTCTATGGTGGCGGCTGGCACTTTCTGGGTGTTGAGGCTCTCGGGTCGCTTGTAACCATTTGCTGGTCATTCGGTCTCGGACTGCTTACATTCGTTATCCTCAAGAAGGTTCACGGTATCCGCGTGGAGCCCAGAGTCGAGGAGGAGGGTCTGGATATCTATGAGCACGGCGAAACAGCCTATAATATCTAAAATGACCCAAAAGGGTCTGTTTCAAATAGTACTTTAATTGAAAGCCGGGACATGAGATACAGGAGTTTGTTTGACCCGAATTTGATTCGTATTTAAAATCTTTACTATGTCCATAATGCATGGGGAGAATGAATCCCTGAATCCTGTGGTCCGGCTTTCAATTATTTATCTAAAACAATAACCATAAACATTTTATAACTATGAAAAAGATTATATCAATAGCAATGACATTGATAGCAGCGGTCTGCCCGTTGCACGCAGAGATTGAAACAACAGTAGGTGCCGATATAGTTAGCCGATATATCTGGCGCGGATGCGATCTTGGTGGGGCGGCAATACAACCTACACTTGGCGTTGGTGCAGCCGGTTTTGACCTGACACTCTGGGGCAGCACCGGAATAGTTGACTGGACCGATACAAAAGAGTTTGACATAACTCTCAGTTATGGTGTAGCCGGATTGAGCGTTGGTGTTACCGATTACTGGTTCAACGCAGGACCGGAGCCTTACGGACGTTATTTCAAGTATGGAAAAGAGACTACCAACCATTTGTTTGAGGCATTTGTTGGGTATGATTTCAGTTTCGCCTCAATAACCTGGAATACCAACTTTGCAGGCAATGACTTTAAGGCCGATGGAAGCAGCGCTTTCAGCTCCTATTGTGAACTGGCTGCTCCTTTCAGCCTGGGCGGAGCGGAATGGACCGCATCATTGGGCTTTGTCCCGTTTGAAAGCCCGTTGTACGGAACCGATGGCTTTGCTGTAACCAATATCTCTCTGACAGGCTCTAAGGAACTTGGCATAACCGGGAGTTTCAGTCTGCCGATATCGGCCGGACTGACAATTAATCCCTGCACGGAGATGGCATATCTTGTATTTGGCTTCTCTTTCTGATAGGAACTGCCGGTCATCGGCAAGAAGGGGAATGAGATTTATGTGGTTGATAACGCCAATGCTCTGGATGTAATTTGAGTCAGCATACAGCTCCGTATGAAATACTAAGAAATACATGACTAATTGATGTATATAATGAACGAATTCTGACTATTTATCGGAATTATTGAATTATTTGCGTTAGAATGATATTTTTATTGAGATTTTGTTTGGCGGATAGAAAATAGTGCTTAAATTTGCACTCAAATTAGTGAAACAAGATATGGCTAAAGTTTTGGCATACGCCAATAATAATCAGAATAACCAGAATCAGAACCAGAATAATCAGGTTCGGATGGTTACTTCTTTTGGCCAGCGGGAAAGCTAATCATTCAGGGTATATAAATAACAAAACATAAAAGACTGGTCAATTTGATCAGTCTTTTTTTTGTTCCATACCGCAAGAGGAATTTACAACAAAAACATTAAATATTATGTGTGGAATAGTTTCAATCTTCAGGATTAAGCAGCAGTCGGAGCAGTTACGTCAGCAGGCTCTTGAGATGAGCCGCAGGATTCGTCACCGCGGTCCCGATTGGAGCGGCATCTGGTGCGGAGGCTCTGCCATACTGGCTCATGAGCGCTTGAGTATTGTAGATCCCGAGTCGGGCGGTCAGCCCCTGTTCAGTATGGACCGTCTGCAGGTGCTGGCCGTAAACGGAGAGATATATAACCATCAGGCTATACGCCGGGAGTATGAGGGCCGATACGCGTTCAGTACCGGCAGCGACTGCGAGGTGATACTTGCGCTGTACCGTGATGCAGTGCGTGCAGGCGGCAGCCAGGAGGACTATATCCGCATGCTGGAGCGCCTGAACGGCATTTTTGCATTTGCCCTGTATGATGCCGAGCGTGACGAGTATCTGATTGCCCGTGACCCGATAGGCGTTATACCTTTATATATAGGAAAGGACAAGGAGGGGCATATCTGCGTGGCAAGTGAGCTTAAGGCGCTGGAGGGAATCTGCACTGAGTACGAGCCTTTCCTGCCGGGACATTTCCTGAGCAGCCGCACGGGATTGGTGGAGCGCTGGTACACCCGCGACTGGTTCAAGTATGATGCCGTCAAGGACAACAAGGCCGATGTGCAGGAACTTCGAGGCGCCCTTGAGGCAGCCGTTAAGCGTCAGCTGATGTGCGATGTGCCTTACGGAGTGCTGCTCTCCGGCGGTCTGGACAGTTCGGTCATATCGGCCATAGCAAAGAAAAACGCTGCCCGCCGTGTTGAGACCGACGATAAGCAGGAGGCCTGGTGGCCGCGTCTGCACTCGTTTGCAGTCGGCCTTAAAGGTGCGCCTGACCTGGCCAAGGCGCGTGAGGTGGCCGAGCATATAGGTACCGTACACCATGAGATCAACTACACCGTCCAGGAGGGCCTTGATGCCATCCGCGACGTGATATATTTCATAGAGACTTATGATGTCACTACCGTGCGCGCCAGCACTCCCATGTACCTTCTTGCCCGCGTTATACGCAGCATGGGTATCAAGATGGTGCTGAGCGGTGAGGGTGCCGATGAGGTGTTTGGTGGCTACCTCTATTTCCACAAGGCTCCCGATGCCCAGGCGTTCCATGAGGAGACCGTGCGCAAGCTTTCCAAGCTTCACCTCTATGACTGCCTGCGTGCCAACAAGTCACTGGCTGCATGGGGCGTTGAGGGTCGCGTGCCGTTCCTGGACAAGGAGTTCCTGGATGTGGCAATGCGCATGAACCCTGAGGCCAAGATGTGTCCGGACAGGGAGATTGAGAAGCGTGTTGTACGTGAGGCTTTTGCCGATATGCTGCCGGAGGGTGTCGCATGGCGTCAGAAAGAGCAGTTCAGCGACGGAGTGGGTTACAGTTGGATAGACTCACTCAAGGAGATAACATCGGCCGCAGTTACTGATGAGCAGATGGCTCATGCGGCAGAGCGTTTCCCCATAAACACACCTATGAACAAGGAGGAGTACTACTACCGCTCAATATTTGAGGAGCATTTCCCGAGCCAGTCTGCAGCACGTTGCGTACCCAGTGTTCCAAGCGTTGCCTGCTCTACCGCCGAGGCACTCAAATGGGATGCAAGTTTCAGCAAACTGAACGATCCCAGCGGTCGTGCGGTAAAGGGTGTGCATGAAAATGCCTACAAATAAGCCCATAAAGTGACAATAATTTTGAATTAAACATAATTTAAGTGTCAATTTGAGAATATAATTAATGGTTTGTGTACAAAAAGCTGTAATAATGCGTAATTTTGCATCGTTTTGTATTCAGACAAATAAAAACACCAAAAACATAAAGCTATGAGTAAACTTAGATTTGATGTGGTGCAGGATGCTTTCAAGAAGAAGGCAGCTGCTGTGGAGACACCCGGAGGTAAAATTTCCGACTATTTCGGAGAGTTGGTTTTCAACCGCGACAAGATGCACAAGTATCTTGATGCAAAGACTTTCAATGCTCTGGTTAACTGCATCGACAACGGTGCTCATCTGGATCGCGAGACTGCCGACGGAGTTGCTGCCGGTATGAAGATCTGGGCCCTTGAGCACGGTGTAACGCACATTACTCACTGGTTCCAGCCTCTTACCGACGGTACTGCTGAAAAGCATGACTCATTCATGGAGTATGACGGCAAGGGCGGAATGATTGAGACTTTTGATGGCAAGGCTCTTGTTCAGCAGGAACCTGACGCATCATCATTCCCCAGCGGCGGTATCCGCGCCACATTCGAAGCCCGTGGTTATACCGCTTGGGATCCTACATCGCCTGTGTTCATACAGGATGACACGCTCTGCATACCTACCGTATTCATATCATATACAGGTGAGGCTCTTGACTACAAGACTCCGCTCAAGAAGGCTCTGAAAGCTGTCAATGACGCAGCCCTGCCTATCTGCCGTATGTTTGACCCCAAGGTAAACAAGGTTATGTCATACCTGGGATGGGAGCAGGAGTATTTCCTGGTTGATGAGGACCTCTATGCCGCACGTCCCGACCTGATGCTTACAGGCCGTACGCTTATGGGACACGCATCCAGTAAGAACCAGCAGTTGGATGACCACTACTTCGGTGCCATTCCTTCACGTGTGGCAGCATTCATGCGCGACATCGAGATAGCCGGTTACAAGCTTGGCATTCCGCTTAAGACACGTCATAACGAGGTGGCTCCCAACCAGTTCGAGCTGGCTCCAATATATGGTGAGACCAACCTCTCAAATGATCAGAACCAGCAGATGATGAACGTGATGAACAGCATTGCCCGCAAGCACGGATTCGTGGTGCTGTTCCATGAGAAGCCGTTTGACGGCATCAACGGATCTGGTAAGCACAACAACTGGTCACTGGGTACCGATACCGGCACACTGCTGCTGGCTCCCGGCAAGGACGCCATGGGCAACCTCCAGTTCGTTACATTCTTTGTAAACGTACTGGCTGCCGTTCAGAAACATAACGACCTGCTCAAGGCATCAATCGCCAGCGCAACCAACGCACACCGTCTGGGCGCCAACGAGGCACCTCCCGCAATTGTATCGGCATTCCTTGGCAAGACAATGACATCAGTTCTGAGGAAACTGCTTGAGGTTCCGTCTGATACTCCCATCGAGATTGCCGGAAAGAAGGGCAAGTCACTGGGTCTGGTAGAGATTCCTGAGATATTCGTGGATAACACCGACCGCAACCGTACATCACCGTTTGCATTCACAGGTAACCGCTTTGAGTTCCGTGCCGTAGGTTCAAGCGCCAACTGCGCAGGTGCCATGACAACCCTGAACGCAGCCGTTGCCGAGCAGCTCATTGCATTCAAGAAGGATGTTGATAAGGAGATGAAGGCCGGCAAGCCCATGAACATAGCAATCATGGATACCCTTAAACCAATCATCAAGAGCATAATCGATGTTGTCTGCTTTGACGGTAACGGTTATACCGATGAGTGGAAGGCTGAGGCCAAGAAACGTGGTCTGGATGTTGAGACCAACGTTCCCAAGATGTTCAAGTCATTCACCACTCCCAAGTCTATAGAGCTCTTTACCAAACTAGGAGTTTACAGCGAGAAGGAACTTGACGCACGTAACGAGGTCAAGTGGGAGACATATTCCAAGAAGGTTCAGATCGAGGGCCGCGTTATAGGCCGTATGGCAATCAACCATATCATTCCCGCAGCCTTGGCTTATCAGACAAAACTGCTCAAGAACATCAGCGCAATGAAGGAGGTGTTTGCCGACAACTACCCGGCTATGGCAGGCGTAAGCATGGGCCTGGTTACCAGCATATCGGAACTTGTTACCGATCTGCGTCAGCAGGTTGATGCTATGGTAGAGGCCCGCAAGAAGGCTAACCACATTGAGGATGAGTATGAGAAGGCTCTGGCTTACCACGAGATTGCAGAGAGCCTGTTCCCGCTCCGCAAGACCATTGATAAGCTTGAGGAGATTGTGGACAACGATATGTGGCCGCTGCCGAAGTATCGTGAATTACTGTTCATCAACTGATGAACAGTAATTCACGGTACAATTGACAATTGATAATTGATAGTTCAGATGAAAGACTCAATTACAAGAAGCCAGCAGCCAACTGCCAACAGCCAACGGTTGATAGCGCAGCAATCATTATATGATCCCCAGAACGAGCATGATGCCTGCGGAATAGGCATGATGGTCAATCTGAAGGGAAACAAGACGCATCAGCTTGTAGATGAGGCCCTGACGCTGCTTGAGAACATGAAGCACCGCGGCGCCGAGGCAGCTGATAGCAAATCAGGTGACGGAGCCGGAATCACGGTCCAGATACCTCATGAGTTCATTCTGCTTCAGGGCATTCCCGTTCCGGAACGTCTTCACTACGGTACGGGACTGGTATTCCTGCCGCAGGATAAGTCCAGACAGGAGCAGTACCTTGACATTATCCGTGAGGAGACTTCCAGGATGGGTCTGGAACTCTCTAACGTGCGTCAGGTTCCGGTAAACAGCAACATCCTGGGTGAGGCTGCCAGAGCAACCGAGCCTTGCACAGTGCAGATATTCGTAACCGGTGCCACCCAGGCCGATGGTCTTGACACGCTTCTGTACAAGATCCGCAAGCACGTAGAGCAGCGCATAAGTGACCGTGACTTCTACATCGTGTCACTGTCAAGCCGCATAATGGTATATAAAGGTATGCTCACATCAACACAGCTCCGTGAGTACTATCCGGACCTGAGCAGTCCCAACTTTACCAGCGGTCTGGCTATGGTGCACTCCAGGTTCAGCACCAACACATTCCCCACATGGTCATTGGCCCAGCCTTTCAGAATGCTGGCTCATAACGGCGAGATAAACACCATTCGCGGCAACCGCGGCTGGATGGAGGCCCGTGAGAGCGTCCTGTCATCAGAGGCTCTTGGCAGTGTATCGGACATTCATCCTATCGTACAGCCAGATATGAGCGACAGTGCATCGTTTGACAATGCGCTGGAGTTCTTTGTGCGTTCAGGTATGTCCCTGCCGCATGCAATGGCCATGATGATTCCTGAGTCTTTCAATGAGAAGAACCCCATAAGCGACAAGCTCAAGGCATTTTACGAGTATCATTCCATACTTATGGAGCCGTGGGACGGACCCGCCGCCATGCTATTTACTGATGGCCGTTACGCCGGAGGCATGCTGGACCGCAACGGTCTGCGCCCGTCACGCTATCTTATTACAAATGACGGAATGCTAATCATGGCATCTGAGGCCGGTTGCATCCATGTGGATGCCGCCAGCATTACGGAGAAAGGCAAGCTCCAGCCCGGTAAGATACTCCTTATAGATACTGATAACGGACAGATATTCCGCAACGATGAGGTTAAGGACAAGTTGGCCAGCGAGTTCAACTACGGAGAGTGGCTCAGTGCCGGACGTGTGGAACTTGGCAGGCTCAAGAGCGGCCGTAAGGCCCCCAATGACGTAAAGGACTACGCACGCCGTCTGCGAGCATTTGACTTTACCCGTGAGGATATTGACCGTGTGATTGTTCCTATGTGCCAGACGGGGCAGGAGCCTCTGTCGTCAATGGGTAACGATACCCAGCTGGCTGCCCTCTCGGAGCGTCCCCAGTTGCTGTTCAACTATTTCCGCCAGCAGTTTGCGCAGGTTACCAACCCGCCTATTGACCCAATACGTGAGGAGCTTGTTATGTCATTGACCGAGTATATCGGTGCCGTAGGCATGAATATCCTTACTCCCAGCGAGGGTCACTGCAAGATGGTACGCCTGCCGCAGCCGGTACTTACCAACACTGAACTGGATACCCTGTGCAACATCCGTTACAAGGGATTCAACACCGAGGTTCTGCCCATACTGTTTGAGAAATCAAAGGGTGCCAAGGGTATGGCCGATGCCATTGAGAACCTCTGTAAGGAGGCTGAGAAATCGGTCGATGCAGGCATCAACTACATCATCCTGAGTGACCGCGGCATAGATGATACACATGCCGCCATTCCTTCACTGCTGGCCGTAAGCGCCATACACCACTATCTGGTATCGATCCAGAAACGTGTCCAGACCGCTCTGATTGTAGAGAGCGGCGAGATACGTGAGGTTATGCATGTAGCTCTGCTCATGGGCTACGGCGCAAGTGCCGTCAACCCCTACATGGCGTTTGCAGTCATCGATGACCTGGTTAAGAAGGGTGAGATACAGCTTGACTACGAGACCGCACAGCACAACTACATCAAGGCTGTTGACAAGGGACTCAAGAAGATACTCAGTAAGATGGGTATCAGCACCATACGTTCTTACCGCGGGGCCAAGATATTCGAGTCTATAGGTATCAGTCAGGAGGTGCTCTCCAAGTATTTCGGAACATCATCATCTACAATAGGAGGCGTATCGTTCGAAAGGATCTGCAAGGATGCCGTAAGCATGCAGGAGCAGGGATTCTCCCAGACAGAGCCCGACGGCGTGCTTCCGTTCATCGGACAATATGCATTCCGCAAGGACGGCATACGTCATGCGTGGACACCCGAGGCCATTTCAACATTGCAACTTGCTACCCGTCTGGGCAGCTACAGGAAATTCCAGGAGTTCTGCTCCATAGTGGATGACCGTCAGGAGCCGCTGTTCCTGCGCAACTTCTTCAAGTTCAAGACCAACCCCATTTCAATTGATGAGGTTGAACCCGCTGAGAACATCGTAAAGCGCTTTATCGGCGCTGCCATGTCATTTGGTGCCATCAGCAAGGAGGCTCATGAGGCTATCGCCATTGCCCTGAACACCCTTGATTCACGCAGTAACACCGGTGAGGGCGGCGAGGACAGCGAGCGTTTCCACACTGACGTGGACGGTGTATCGCTGAGCAGCCGCATAAAGCAGGTGGCATCGGGCCGGTTCGGTGTCACAGCCGAGTATCTGGTCAACGCACAGGAGATTCAGATTAAGGTGGCACAGGGAGCCAAGCCGGGTGAGGGCGGTCAGCTTCCGGGATTCAAGGTGAACGAGATCATTGCCCGTACACGTAACTCAATTCCCGGAATATCTCTTATCTCACCACCGCCTCATCATGACATCTACTCAATTGAGGACCTGGCGCAGCTCATCTATGACCTGCGCAACGTGAACCCCAAGGCCAGGATCAGCGTCAAGCTGGTGGCAGAGAGCGGAGTAGGTACCATTGCAGCCGGTGTGGCCAAGGCAAAGGCAGACCTGGTTGTTATTTCAGGCTCCGAGGGCGGTACAGGCGCATCACCCGCATCATCAATCCGTTACGCAGGTATATCTCCTGAGATAGGTCTGGCCGAGACTCAGCAGACTCTGGTTCTGAACGGCCTGCGCGGTGAGATTGAGGTTCAGGTGGACGGTCAGCTCAAGACACCCCGTGACGTCATATCGATGGCTCTTTTAGGTGCCGGTGAGTTCGGTTTCGGAACAGGCCAGTTGATTGTTCTGGGATGCCTGCTTATGCGTAAGTGTCATACCAATGCCTGCCCGGTGGGTGTTGCCACACAGGATCCGGCTTTGAGGGCCAAGTTCCGCGGTCACAGCCAGTACCTTATCAACTATTATATGTTCATGGCCCAGGGCGTAAGGGAACTGCTGGCTCAGATGGGATTCCGTAAGTTTGAGGATATCATCGGCCGTACAGACCTTATTGAGATTGATACCGCAAAGTTCACCGATAAGACCAAGGGCCTTGATTTCAGCCGCCTGCTTACCAGGATAGACGGTGACCTTTATAAGGTTAAGGACCAGCAGCATGACCTGAGTCAGGTGCTTGACCAGAAGATTCTGAAGGAATCGGCCAAGGCTATTGAGAGCGGCAGCAAGGTTGAACTCTCATACGACATAATCAACACAGACCGTGCCGCAGGCGCAATGCTCTCGGGTGAGATAGCAAGCCGTTACGGACATGACGGCCTGGCCGATGATACCATCAACGTTCATTTCAAGGGCTCGGCAGGACAGAGTTTCGGCGCATTCCTGATGAAGGGTGTAAGCTTCAAACTGGAAGGTGAGGCCAATGACTATGTAGGCAAGGGCCTCTCCGGTGGCCGAATAGCTATCTGTCCGCCTGTTGAGTCCAAATTTGACGCATCCGAGAACATCATAGCCGGTAACACCATCCTGTATGGTGCCACCAGCGGTGAGATTTTCATCAACGGCCGTGCAGGCGAGCGCTTTGCAGTACGTAACTCAGGCGCCACAGCAGTAGTTGAGGGCGCAGGAGACCACTGCTGCGAGTATATGACAGGCGGCCGCGTGGTTGTGCTTGGTACAACCGGCAGGAACTTTGCAGCCGGTATGTCGGGCGGTCTTGCCTATGTATGGGACAAGAACCACAACTTTGACTACTACTGCAACATGGATATGATTGAGCTGGGCCTGATTGAGGACAAGGCCGGTCGTGACGAGTTGCACAGCCTGATAGAGAAACACTACAATTATACCGGTTCTCCGCTGGCTAAGCGCATGCTCGATGACTGGGAACACTATGTGGGTGAATTCATCCAGGTGACACCTATCGAGTACCGCCGCATCCTGCAGGAGGAGAGGATGAAGGCGCTGCAGCAGAAGATAGATAGCGTTCAGCGTGATTATTGAATCTTAAAGTAAAGACACTATGGGAAATCCAAGAGCTTTTCTGACCGTTCCCAGACAGGAAGCAGGTCATAGGCCTATACATGAGAGAATAGCCGATTTCAGTGAGGTGGAGCAGACGCTGAACGACAGCAGCCGCCAGCAGCAGGCATCACGCTGCATGGACTGCGGTGTACCTTTCTGCCACTGGGCATGTCCGTTAGGCAACAAACAGCCTGAATGGCAGGATGCAGTATATAAAGGCAAGTGGGAACTTGCATATAAACTGCTCTCGGCCACAAATGACTTCCCCGAGTTTACGGGCCGTATCTGCCCCGCACTCTGCGAGAAGAGTTGCGCCCTGAACCTGTGCATCGATGCTCCCGTGACCATCCGTGAGAACGAGTGCTCCATCATAGAGCATGCTTTCCGCGAGGGTTACATCCAGCCCAAGACATATCAGCGTAACGGTAAGAGTGTGGCTATCATAGGTGCAGGTCCTGCCGGACTTAGTGCCGCGGTGCGTCTTAACGCACTTGGTTATGAGGTGACCCTGTATGACAAGATGCCGTCGGCCGGCGGACTGGTACGTTACGGAATACCCAACTTCAAGCTTGACAAGTACGTGATTGACCGCCGTATGGCCATCATGGAGCAGGAGGGAATCAAGTTCCAGTTCAACACACCGGTTGACCTCAACAAACTGCCCGAGGGCTTTGACGCATACATCATTTCCAACGGTACACCTACTGCACGTGACCTGAAGATTCCCGGACGTGAGCTTAAGGGCGTATATTTTGCCCTGCAGATGCTTACACAGCAGAACCTGCGTCTGGCCGGACAGGAGTTCAGTGCCGATGAGACCGTATCGGCCCGTGGCAAGAAGGTACTTGTGATAGGCGGCGGTGATACCGGCAGCGACTGCATTGGAACTTGCCATCGTCAGGGTGCAGTAAGCGTTACCCAGATTGAGATCATGCCCAAGCCTCCGGTTGGTTACAACCCGGCAACTCCCTGGCCGCAGTGGCCTAACATCCTCAAGACCACAACCAGCCATGAGGAGGGTTGCGAGCGCCGCTGGTGCCTTACATCCAACAAGTTCCTGGATGACGGCAAGGGCAACCTGAAAGGCGTTGAGGTGGAGACTGTAGAGTGGGTACCGGATCCTAACGGTGGCCGCCCGCAGATGAAACCTACAGGCAACAAGGAGATTATAGAGTGCGATATGGTGCTTTTGGCTATGGGATTCCTCAAGCCTGAGCATCCGCAGTATGCTCCTAACGTATTCCTGGCAGGTGACGCCAAGAACGGAGCAAGTCTTGTGGTCCGCGCTCTTGCCAGCGGCCGTGAGGTAGCGGCACAGGTTGATAAATATTTAGCTGGCAAATGAGCGTGATTCGTTTCACAAAGATGCAAGGCCTTGGCAATGACTACATCTATGTCAATGTAATGGAGTGCCCCATAGCCAATCCCGAGCAGTTCTCCATACGTTGGAGTGACCGCCGTAAGGGCATCGGCTCAGACGGACTTATCATGATAGGCAGGTCAAGCCTTGCCGATTTCAGCATGCGCATTTTCAATGCCGACGGTTCTGAGGCACGCATGTGCGGCAACGGTGCGCGCTGTGTCGGCAAATACCTTCATGACAAGGGTTTGACCGATAAGACCGAGATCAGGCTTGAGACCCTTTCAGGTATCAAGATACTCAAACTGCATCTGGCCAAGGACGGAACGGTTGATACTGTTACTGTGAATATGGGTCAGGGGCTGCCGCTTAAGGTGAATCACGGCTCAGGCACGATGGTGGGTGAGACTCTCAATGTGGGAGAAGGTCCTACCGTATGCTCAGCAATAGATATGGGTAACCCGCATCTGGTAATGTTCGTAAAGGATGCTGAGAAAGCGCATGTAAATGAGGTGGGGCCGTTTATGGAGCACCACAGCATGTTCCCGGACCGCGCCAACATAGAGTTTGCACAGGTGATGGACCGCAAGCATATACGTATGCGTGTATGGGAGCGCGGCAGCGGCATAACCTTTGCCTGCGGTACAGGAGCGTGTGCAACGGCGGTGGCATCGGCCATGCAGGGATATACGGATGCTGACGGTTGTGATGTGATAATGGACGGTGGTACGCTTACGGTCCAGTGGGATCCCGATACCAAGGAGGTCCTGATGACCGGTGCCGCAGAGTTTGTATTTGAAGGTACTGTAACAGAATAAGATACATGATAAAAGCTAATCTGAATTTTTCAAAATTGCCACGGCGATACCTCTTTCTGGATATTGCCAAGAGGGTAGCGGCATTCAGTGAGAAACACCCCGATGCAGATATCATCCGCATGGGTATTGGTGATGTAACAAAGCCTCTGGCTCCTGCCGTAATTGAGGCCATGCACAAGGCGGTAGATGATTGCGCCGCATCTGACACTTTCCACGGTTACGGCCCCGAGCGCGGTTACCTTTGGCTGAGAGAGGCTATCGTAAAGGGTGATTACGCTCCACTTGGAGTTCAAATGAATCCCGATGATATTTTTATAAATGACGGTGCCAAGAGTGATACAGGCAATATAGGTGACATACTTGCACCCGGTACAATGGTAGGCATTACAGACCCTGTATATCCAGTATATGTTGACACCAACCTTATGCGTGGCAATGTAATCAAGTACATCACCTGCAGTGCAGAGAACGGATTCACAGGCGATATACCAAAGGAGAAACTGGATGTAATCTATCTCTGCTACCCCAATAACCCCACAGGTGCCGTAATAACCAGAGCCAAGCTCAAACAGTGGGTTGACTACGCCCTTGAAAGCGGAGCCCTGATAATGTATGACTCAGCCTACGAGTCATTCATACGCGACCCTGAGATACCGCATTCCATCTATGAGATAGAGGGAGCCAGGAACTGCGCAATAGAGTTCCGCAGTTTCTCCAAGACTGCAGGATTTACTGGAGTAAGATGCGGTTACACCGTTATCCCACAGGAACTTATGGTGAAGGATGAAAGCGGACGGAAGGTAAACCTGAACGCCCTATGGGAGCGCCGCCAAAGCTGCAAGTTCAACGGAGCCTCCTACATCTCCCAGCGAGGAGCCCTGGCCGTCTATTCAGAGCAAGGCAGGGCCCAGACAAGAGCCACCATAGACTACTACTTAGAGACCGCCCGCATAATCCGCGAGAGCATGCAGCAGGTGGGTCTGAACCCCCAGGGTGGTGAAAACGCCCCCTACATCTGGGCCCAAACCCCGGGTGGAATGACCTCATGGGATTTCTTTGACCTCCTTCTAAACAAGGCCCAGGTAGTGGTAACCCCAGGCAGCGGATTCGGCCCCGGCGGTGAAGGTTATTTCAGAATAACCTCATTCGCCGACCGCCAGCGCACCATTGAGGCAATGGAAAGAATAAAAGAAGTTATCAGATAATTTTGCTCTGGTGTAGACAACTTGTTAATTTGTATATTGAAAATATCATAAAGTATGAGATTATTATTCATAAATTTACTATTTCTATTCTCACTTTCAGCAAGTGCTGATCGTATTCTGTACGGCTACGACTCTTCGGGTAACCGTACCTCTGCTATAAAGGAGATTGTCTATAGCCGCAGTCAGGATGTTGATTCCGTCCATTCACGTCAGAGTTACCGCGACTCGCTGTCACTGGCAAGAATCACTATATATCCCAATCCCACCCGGGGTGACCTAAGGATAGAGATTACCGGAGTAAATGATTTTGAACACTCCTCTATCACTATCTATGGGTTGAATGGTGCTGTCCTCTATCTTAAGGATCAGGCAGAAGCCTTGAATGAGCTTGATATAACTTCATGGACTGAAGGAATATACCTGATGGTCATAAGAATTAACGGTGAATCCACCACCTGGAAGATCATAAAAGAGTAAGTGCATTCAGCTATGGGTTGTAAGCGTCTATTCATATTACTGTTACTGTCAGTCTGTTCCTTAAGCCTGTTTTCCCAGGATTGGGATTCTTTCAGTGCAGTGAGCCAGAAGGAAAAGGACTGCCGTGAGGATTCACTCCGATGGATTGCATACATTGACAGTATCGGCCCCCTGCGCTCTACTCCTACAGGAGACAGCATGCAGGACCCCATAGAGGCCGGTACTTACTCTGACAGTTTCTTCTATACAAACTCTGCCTACACCGGTAATTATACCAACTGTTACGGACGCTATACGCCGGACATCTGTTACAGGCTTGTGCTGACAGTTCCGATGAACGTCACCATAACACATCAAGGTTCAACAGCACTTGACACATACCTGTATCTGCTTGATTCAAACGGCAACCTTATTGTCTCCAATGATGATTACAGCGGTGATGGACACTGTTCAAACACCAGGTTATCATTCATCAACCGCCAGTTGGAAGCAGGTGTTTATTATATCTATTCAGAGGGATATTATTTTGTAGCCAATATCACTACCAATATTACCGGCTATGCCTCAACAGATTACGGCTATTCCAACATCCCGACGGCATACAGCACAGAGCCGGGTAAAGCTGTAGGCGGCATGGGTGGAGTGTTCAGCGTTTCACCTATGGGCGGCGCTAC
>CAJOLR010000012.1 GCA_905235565.1 uncultured Bacteroidaceae bacterium
ATTTAAGCCGATAATTTTATCATTTTTGTAAGAATAATTAGATGGAATTGTCGGCAAAAACCGAGAAAAAAGATTAAAGTTAACTTAACACCCTAGGTCAGACCCCTTTTGTATCATTTCTCTGTCAGCACCTGACTCCACCAGGGTGCATCGCCCCATGACTGTTTGTACGCGTTATACGAATCAGCGGGAACAAATATTTTTGTGGAGTTGCTGTAGCGGCCGCCAAGCCAATGCCAGTTGATATCATAATACTGATATCTAACAGTCTCAGGAGGTGTCTGGCCAAGAAAGTGGACCTCATCAAGTGAGCCTTCAGACTCGTCAAAGATAAACTGGCCGAGAGATTTCAGATTGGGACCGAATGTCACATTCCTGACAGGAGTATTGGAGAATGCCAAAAAGCCAACAGCTGTTACATTGGGGAACATCTTGGTCATGTCCAAAGTCTGAGGAAGCGTCTGGCAGTTATAGAAGGCCTTCTCTCCAATGATGGTGACGTTAGAGAAATCAGCATTCAAAGTGCCGGTAAAGCCTTGGAAGACATTGTTCCCGAAGGTCTTGAGGGTGGAGGGCAGAGTTACGGTTGCGTTCCTTGCAAACAGGTCTCCGGAGATTTCTTCCAGGACGGAACCTTCTTCTACCGTGAAGGAGGTGACAGGATTAGTATAATAGACTCCGGAGCCAAAGTTACCAGGCTCTGGCCCGATCAGGCGCTTGACGCGTTTGCCGACGGTGAGCTCTGTAAAATTCCAAACCGTCCCGCCAAGAGTGAGGCTTTCGCTGCCGCGAAGCACGAAGGGCTCAAGATCCGGTCCGGAAGAGAAAGCCCACTCTCCGATGTACCTGAGTGACGTATTCTCAGGAATGGATATCTCATAGAGTTTGGAACAGCCTGCAAAAGCGTTCCTTTCTATCGTATCTACTTTTTCAGGAATGGCAACCCGGCGCAGGTCACTACAAAAATTAAAGGCACTTTCTCCGATATATTCCAGCGATTCGGGAAGTTCGATAGACCTCAGGGAGCCACAGGAGTAGAAGGCTTCTTCGGTAAGTCTCTTTACGCTCGGCGGGAGGGAAATGGAATTGATGGTGGACCGGGCCGCTATTCCGAATTCTTCGAGCCTGCTTCCTTCTTCAAATGTGAAGGACAGATTGTGATTCAATGCGCTGCCACTACTGAGCCAGACAAATCTTCCGGTAGCGGAAAGCACGGTATTGGCAATCAGCACGGATAAGTCTTGGTCAATAAAGAAGGATTCTTCAAACACGACCTTTTCGCTGCGGATTTCCACAGACTCCAAAGACTGGGCGGAGAAGGCAAATTCTCCCACCTTTCTCACTGTTTCAGGAAGCACAAGACTCGTGAGAGCATTACAGCCCATGAACGCCTCATCGCCTATTTCCTGCACATTGCCAAGTTCCAAGTGCTTGAGATTCAACCAATTGCTAAACATCCCCTGCGGAATCACAGTGAAGCCGTCGGGAATCGTCAGGCTCTCGCCGTCCATATTGGCAAACACGTTGATTCCGTACTCAATATTCGGGTCCAGATTCAGGAAATCGGAGTTGGCCCCCTCGAAGCAGTAATCGCCGTAACGGGTTATCGGTGCGGTGGCGTTGATTTTCTTTAGGGACTTGCATCCGCTGAACATTCCCGGCGCGAACTCCGTAATCATAGACGGCAGCGTGACCTCTTCCAGCCTGGAACAGCCGTCGAAGAGCCAGTCCGCCTCTATCGTTGTCAGCCCCTCGGGGAAGACTACACCGCGGAACTGCGCACCCATGAAGGCATACTGTTCAATCCTGCGGAGCGATTTCGGAAGGATAACCGTCCCCAGGGAGGTGCAGCCGTTGAAATGTCCGAGATAGTACGGGATTCTGCTAATGCCGTTGGAGTAAATAAAAACGCTTGGCTCGAGTGTGCGGACGTTGCAACTCTCCGGGAATATGATTTCCTCAAGAGCTGTGCAGTCACAGAAAGCTCCGGCATGGAATTCTTCGAGATTGTCAGGTAGTGTGACCGACTTCAGGGAGATGCACTCCTGGAATGCTCCGAATTTGAATGTGCGCCCGCCAAAAAAGACGTAGTCTATGTGCCCTTCAATAGAAAGGATATCGGAATCGCTTCCGAAATCAACGGTTACAAGAAAGGGACAGAGGTAGAAGGCCCGGTCAGTCACGGTCTCGATATGCAGCGGCATAATAACTTTCTGTAACGAAGGAATGCACTGGAAGATGGCGCCAGTGGCGTTCGTTGTCGTTGTCATCTCCGAGAGGTCAAGTTCCTCGACGCACCAGTCGGACTCAATTGACGGATTGGGATTGAAGATGTCTCCCGGGTTATATTTACCACCCTTCAGCAGTTCAAGATCCTCTTCGTTCAGTTTTCCCGTTATCTTGAGGTTCAGAATCTTGTGGAGGTCCTCCTCGGAAATCACCTGCGAGAGGGTGCCGGGCGTGGGCACGTGCACCGTAACCTGCTGGGCGTTGGCCCTTTGCGTAATGGCTATCTGCCAGCTGCCCTGGTCGGTGGAAAGGATGAGGTATGCCGTCCTGGGAGAGATGTCCGGATTGGCCTGCGCGCTCAGCGTGACGGTCTTGGAAGACAGAGCTTTGGTGGAGACGATGCTGAGCCATTCCCCCTCCTGTTGAATTGAAGGGGTGAAGTCCGCGTTGGTCTGTACTGCAACATCGAGCGTGCCGCCTTCCCAGGGTATCAGGTATTCACCCTGTCCGTCGATGATGTCGTTCTGCGTCTGGGTGACGGTTACGGTCTCGCTGAGGTCGCTCTCCTTGTCCTTGAAGATGATGGTTGCCTGCCGCGACTCGCCCGTGGTGTTGGCCTCGACCGTCCAAGTGTGGTTGTTTGTAACGATTGCCTGTGTTGAGGCATCCTGGGTGGTGGTCATCCAGGCTACACCCGGGCCGATGACCTCGTAGTCAACATTGGCCGTGGCCTGCACGCTCACGGTGCCGCCGCCGGGGCCGACGGTGAAGGTCTTTTCGCTCAGTACCAGCGTACGGCCGCCTTTCTGATAGACGGTTACGGTCTCGGAAAGGTCGTTCATCTTAAATACGATATGGCCGGTGCGTGTGTTCACCTCGGGATTCTGTACGGCCGAAAACACCAGCGTATTGGACGCCATTGCCTTCGTCTGCACAAGGGTAATCCAGGAGACGTCGATGCTGTACTGCACGCCTGCGTTGTATCCGATGGTGACTTCAAAGCTCCCGCCGTCCTTTTCCAGTTCGATGGACGATTTCGATACGGTGAGAGCGTCCCGCTGCTTCTGGGTGACGGTTGCCGTCTCGACATGAGAGGATGCCTGGTCTTTCACACGGATTACCGCATATCGCTGTTCTGGCTCAGGGTTTGGTTGCGCCGTGAATGTGATGGTGGTATCCTGCAGGTAGGCCTTTGTCTCAGCAGTCTGCCACGAGAGCCAGTCTCCACCTTCCACGCTCACCTCGTAGTCCACGTTGTGCTGGAGCGTAAGCTCGAACATTCCGCCCTGGTCGGAGACCACGAAGTCGCTCTGACCGAGGATAATCCAGCTGTCCTTCTTGTCAATCACACCGTTTCCGTTCACATCAAGGTAATCCTCGAAAGGAGGTATCACGAAGTCTGACAGACCGAGAGAGGTATAGCGCCGCACAAGATTGTCCCGCACAGCTCCAGCATCCACTTTTCTGCATCCTTCCAGAATACGTGCGCGAATAATCTCGTTTTCCACTTTCCCGGAAGAGGCCAGCTCGCCAGCTATCTTGCTGATGAGTTCAGACAGTTCGCCTACCGTCTGCCCAGCCTGCAGCGAGGCAGAAATGGCAAGCAGAATGGCATCGGCATCTGTGCCTTTGGTGATATCCATCTTATCAAAGCCTGTCTCACCTACGGTATTGGGGATGTTGAAGACGGTGAAGATTTCCTGCTCTGCCTGTTTTCGTGCCTCGGCTACCGTCTTGCCACCTTTTACCAAGGCACGCATACGGTCGATTTCAAGAGTGGTCAGCAGGTTTACATTAGTCTTTCCTTCTTCCTCAAGGTCAGAGAGGGAGCGCAGGGTCAGGGTTGACGATGACACCTTGCCCTCTATCTCGTTGAAATAATAGCCTATCGCCATGATTTCAACAAACCGGGTCTCAATCTTGCTGTCGATGGAAAATGAACCGGCGTCATCGCTTGTCTTGGTTGAATAGGTCTTTCCTATGGGGCTGAGGTCCTCATCCAGAGACTGGATGGTGATGGTTGTCCCTTGGTTGAACGGTCCTTTCTGGACACTTCCGTTCACAGACCAGGTTTTCATCTGGGTTCCGGGAACGATATTGCCTCCGGGTTCGGGAGAGACCTGTTCTTCGGGATTTTCGCAAGCGGAGACCAAAAACACTGCAGCCAGAGTTGTCAGGCGAAGTAAAGCTTTCATATCCTATTGGTTTAATAAACTATTATCATCCTGGATTTTCTTT
Organism: uncultured Bacteroidaceae bacterium; assembly: GCA_905235565.1. Classification (GTDB taxonomy): domain Bacteria; phylum Bacteroidota; class Bacteroidia; order Bacteroidales; family Bacteroidaceae; genus Colenecus. Next base: position 4,468 of record CAJOLR010000012.1, read on the forward strand.
TTGATTCGGTGCTTCATCGTGTACACGGTTGAAATCTCGACGTGCATGGCATCCGCAATCTCGGAGGTGGACAGACCCTTTTCGAAAAGATTGTAAAACTTCCTTTCTGTCGGAGAAAGCAAATTAAATGCTTTGTCGGAAGAGCCTATTTCACCTATTTCAGATGTACCTGTTCTATGGTGCAAATTGCGGTAAATGGCAACTACCACCAGCAGGACAATCATAAGCATTACCAATCCTGCCGACAGAAGAATGAGTATAATTATCTCCCTGTTCACGACCGACAATTTTTTCTGCCAAAGTTAGGGAGTGAGCCAAGGCTGTCATATAGACAAATCTAGACAATCATTGTCAAGATTTTGAAAGGCAGTGAAAGAGTTGCCTATTTAGTCGGAAACAGGTCCGCACCAATGTCAGAAAGGAAGTGGGAATTCCATCGGGAATTTCTTCTTAATGCGGTATTTCATTGTATAGACGCTGGATATGTCCACGTTCATGGCGGAGGCGATGCCCTCGGTTGAAGTACCTGACATGAAAAGGAGGATATACCTTCGTTCGACAGCGGAGAGGGGCTTGAGAGATGACTGGAAGATGTTCTTGGCAACCGAACGGTCCACCGTTTTGGTCAGCTCCCTGACTTTGGGGTCGCCTTCCACCAGAGCCTCGACTGCGGCGGTATAGCGCATCTGCTCTTTCTCACGATGCTTGAAGTAGTTGAAGAGTACAACCATCAGGAGAATCAGAACGATTACGGCAAGTGCCAGCGCGACGGACCTCATCCGGCTTGTTCGAGCCTCGGCCTTAGCCACGTCATAACGGGCTTCCACCTCGCGGACGGCCTTGTTCCTTTCAACTCCGAGACGGTACAGTTCGTTCTGCTCTTTCAGGATTTCATATTCCAGTGCCTTCTCCGGCTGACCGGTAGCCCTGTACAGTTCCACAAAGAAGTCGTAGGCCTGTGATTTCTCGGTTAGAATTGTGTTGGGCGTTACGGCCTCCACGCTGTCGATAAGGACAAGGACTTCGTTCATCTCCCGCTCCGCTTCGGCTATGTTCCCGTCATAATAGTAGAGCCAGGCCTGTTCGTCCTTGATTGAGACATAGCCCGACTGCCGGATGGTTCGGTCGTTGCCTGGAAAGGTGGCGTTTGCCTTGCGAGCGAGTTCCAGATACTTGGAGATAGAGTCGCGTTGCGGTGGATCAAAGAAGAGGTCATAGCAGACGGCTGCGTTGTAGTAGTTCCATACGGGATTAACGCGGGCGGCCATCTGCTCCTCTACGCTCATTTTCTCCTGCGCGGCAATGGCCCTGCGGTTCTCGGAGAGCATCTCCTGAAGGGATGCTTCATCACCCCGTCCCTGATGGATGTGCGCATAATAGGCGCCCTTGACGGAATGGAGGTCGTAGATGACCCGGATGTTGTCCGGATGCTCCCGGGAGAGCTCCTCCATCTGGGTGATGACAAGCCACATGCCGCTGGTATCTGCCTGATTAAGGTAGTTGGTGGCCATATTGTAAAGGCACATGGATGCACCGCCCTCATCACCCGTCTTCAGGAAGTCATCGACAAGCCCCTTGTAGAGCTCGTGGGCAATCTCCGGAGACTGGCCTGCCGCCGCGGCATCGGCTTCAAGCACACGCCTGTTCAGCGACTCGGGAGAAAGTCTGTTGCAGGAAACCGCGAAAAGTGCAACGATGGCTACGGTGGCGGTGGTAATAATATGTTGGAATATCGGTATCATGTTACGTTATGTGGTTTAACATCGGGTCCGTGGCTGCAGCAAAGATAATAAAAAAAATAGAGGTATAGTTGCTTACATGCGAGCGAGGGCATAAGTACCGGAAAAGCGCAAGTAAGTATGTAAGCTCTTTACCTAATCAATCGGAATCCTTTATAAATGACTTTTTATTACTTTTGCAGTTGGTATGAAAAGAACTCTGTTGATATTTGTTTTTCTGTGTTGTGCTCTGCTTACATACGCTAAAGCAGCGGCAACAACTGTTGAACAAAATGCAGCAGGTAGTATAACTCCAGATCAAAATCAGGCTGTAGCATTGATGACTATCAGCCAGTCACAGACTGCCTTACCTGTCAATATTGAGGATACAAACGCTTGTTCTGTCGTTCTGCATTCCGTGAACAGTCTGATACAACGTGAAGTAAGACGCTTACAGCGCTTATTGAGTTTTTCTTTCACGCTTAGGAACAGGACTGAACTCTCCCAATGCTTTATAAGCACCCATTTTTTTGCAACCCAAAGATTCTCTGGCGGTTTTCATATCTACGGCCGCCATCAGTTGCGCTGTTAGCGGTATTGTAACATATTAAAAGAACTATTGCCCCAATAACATCATTATATGGGCAATGATGTGTTTATTAACTTTTTAATGTTACAATCAGACTTAATTATTATGAAAGAGATAATTAAAAGCCTGGCTGATTCCGTGTCGGGCATAGAGATAAAGAGGGCACTGTTCTCAACCAGAGTTTCAATCTACGGAAACGAGCTCAAACACTTTACGCTGTTTTTTGGTTCCGATGCATCGGGTCGCATAAATGAATATGTATCAAGACATGAAGCGGAACTGTTGGAGAAACTTGTTCCTGTAAACTACGGCCCCAATATGATTGAGGTGTTCAAAGCCCAGGACAACAGCATATCTGTTTTCAGGGTTTTCCAGTATGTCCCGCACCGTTATGAACCCCGCTCTGAATGGATAATATCAACCGATGCCAGAACATGCCATGCATTGAACAACCTTGTGTCAAAACTTAAATAAACCGGTGCAAATAAGATAAGTTGTATGACTGTTATCTGGCTGCTGATTGCATTGGGACTCACCGCATTGATTTGTCCGGTTTCCATGAGCAGTGACAACAGGAAAAAAGAAACGTATAGACCGGTTGGAAGGTGCTCTGATGCTAATATTATTCGGAGCGTACCACACGTATATATTTATAAAACTGTAAATGACAACTCTTTTCCTCATCCTCATAGGCATCATCATATTGATGTGCATCTGGCTGAACAATGTTTCGGCACGTATAGGTATCCCTACCCTGCTGGGATTCATAGTCCTTGGTATCCTGTTTGGCAACAACGGCCTTGTGCCTCTGCATTTTGAGGACTATGATTTTGCCAAGGAGACCTGTACCGTCGCTCTGATATTCATCATGTTCTACGGCGGTTTCGGTACCAGGTGGGAGGCAGCCAGACCTATTGTGCGTGAGGCTACGCTGCTGGCATCGGTTGGCGTTATCATCACAGCCGGACTGACCGGACTGTTCTGCCATTTTGCACTACGCTGGGGATGGGCCGAGAGTTTCCTTCTGGGGTCGGTAGTGAGTTCTACCGATGCCGCCTCTGTATTCTCCATACTCCGGTTCAGGAAACTGGGTCTGAAGAACAACACCGCTCCTATGCTGGAGATGGAGAGCGGCAGCAACGACCCTTTTGCCTATATGCTTACCGCACTGATGCTAAGCATCATGACAGGGAATGCCACCGGACCTGGAATCTTCCGGATGCTGTTTGCCCAGTTGGCGTTCGGTGCCGGATGCGGAGTGGGTATAGCCAAACTGGCATCATTCATACTGGAGCGTGTCCGTATCAAGGGCCAAGGCTATAACTCATTGTTCATACTCTCTGTCGCCATCCTGTCATACGCAATCCCCGACCTTATAGGTGGCAACGGTTATCTGAGCTCATACATTGTAGGCATGATATTGGGTAACACTGATTTTCCCGGAAAGAAGGCATTGGTCAACTTCTTTGACGGTATAACCGGACTGATGCAAGTGCTTATATTCTTCCTGTTAGGTTTGCTGGCACGTCCATTGCTGCTTCACAGGGCTATACTCCCGGCATTGGCCATATTTGTATTCATGCTCCTTATAGCAAGGCCGCTGGCCGTGACCGGAATCCTTACTCCATTCAGGAAATATGCACTCAGACAGCAGTTACTGGTATCATTTGTGGGCCTGAGAGGTGCTGCGTCAATCGTATTTGCCATTATGGCCATGACTGACAGTCCGCTTGTGGAGAACGATATTTTCAATATAGTATTCTGCATAGTGCTGATTTCCATCTCACTGCAGGGTTCACTGATTCCCTGGGTTGCCGGAAGACTGGATATGGTTGATGCCGAGGCTGACGTCATGAAGACATTCAATGATTACTCTGAGGGAACACAGATGCAGTTCAGCAGCATTGACATCACCCCCGGCGGCAATTGGGACAGCAAGAAGGTAATGGACCTGGAGTTACCCGGGAATGTGCTGCTGGCACTGGTACTACGTAATGGTGAACGTCTGATTCCACGCGGAGATACGCTGCTTATGGCAGGCGATAAGGTTATTATGGTGACCAAGACATTTGAGGACACAGAGACATATCTGGTGGAAAAGACTGTCAAGAAAGGCGGAAAACGGGACGGGCAGACCATCAGCCAGATTTCTGGCGATGGCCTGGTTCTGTTAGTACGTCGTGGTGACCAACAGATCATTCCGTCCGGTGACACCCGCCTCCATGCCGGCGACAATCTGGTCATTCTGAATGTGACGCATTAGGGTCGTTTAACAATGCGGCGATTCAGGATTCTTCATTGAAGTAGAGCTTGTAAAACTTGCCGTGTTCGTCCTCGCCCTGCTCTATCAGTTGGCGGCTGCCGTGCACGTATATGTGGAAGTTCTTGTCCAGTTTGATGACGCTCTTGTAGAGGCGGTTCTGTTTCTTTACGGCGCCCTCGCTTACGTCAAACTGGTCCTGGAGCTGTATCTGACGCTCCTGCTCGTAACGGTTGCGGTAATCATCGAACATACCCACCACCTCGGGCTGGGATATTACCTGCTGCTCAAATGACGGCATATCGAACTTGGGGTTGTTCTTGAAGAATCCCATGGTGCGGCTCAACAGGTCGGCCTGGTCGGCACGGTTCACGTTGAACTGCTTGGGCAGCTCCTGCGCTACGAAATTGCGGGTCAGTTCCATCACGTTCTGGGTCTGGAAATATGAGTCCTGACGGCGCATCAGGTGCAGATAGTCATCAATCCAATAACTGGCACCCTGGGTGTTGGTCTTATCGACCACAGCCACCATGTAACCCTTCTCGCGCTCGTAGTTCATTATGAGCGCTCCCTTGTCAAGTCGGCGCAGGTTCACGCCATCCACTGGCGATATGTCAAATCCGTCCTCATCGTGCTCAACGGTAAGGAAAGTCTCCTTGTTCTCTATCTTGAACAGGCCGATGGCCTCGTTTATGTCACGCCCCATACCCAGACCTGTAATATGAGCCACTATGAAATCACCGCCCTTGATCTTGGGGTGCTGGCAGTTCTCATACAGGTGTGTGGCCAGATCGACCGAGAAGTCATAGAGCATGCCCGGATTGTCGAATATGTCACTTACCAGCCTATAGACACGGTTATTCTCAAGCCCCAGGTCATCATGGAACACAAAACGCTCCTCGCTCTTGAACGAGCCCACAAAGTACTCGGTGAGCAGGGTGTTCATATCCTCGCTCAGCGTAAACAGTTTTTTGGAGCATACAAACGGCTCCTCATTTGCCTGATTGCCCACATAGTGCAGCGCCAGGCTCTCTATCCTCATTTCAGACATTTCCAGTTTATTTAATTACCTCTAAATTTAATATAGGAACCCCAACATCCAGAGTGGCAACTTTGCTCCATCAGGCATATCCCAATCATCAGCAAAGACATAAGAGTCTTCAATCCCTGCTATTTGTGAAAAGTCCTTGCTGCGTCCACCAATCTCAAAGGTGTATTTTGAGTCAACCTTGAAATCTCCTTGAGCCTTCCCATATTCCACATTGTGCGACTCCGAGAGACTGTTGATAGCAAAAGTCTCACGCAGGGTGCCAATATCTGCTTTTGCAGGTGCCAAAGCATAGATAATGTTGGTGTTCTCTAAGTACACCTTATCCGGCTTCGTCAGTTTGCCAATCTTCTTTTTGTCCGAATAGAGCAGGTTGAGTATCTTGGCATCACCTAAGTATTTGAGATATTCCACCACCGTATCACGGCCAATCTCGAGGGCAGCTGCAATCTTATTGGAGTTCAGTTCGAACGGCACCTCACTGCAAATCAAGGCTACGAGAGCCTGCAGTTTTCTGACGTTGGCCACATCCACCTTGCAAATCCTGGGAAGTTCCGTTTCTATGATGTAATTTACGATCTGCTCGATTTTCGTATAGTATTCTCCTTCGCCTTCCAATAGGAAAGGATAGTATCCCTTCTCCAGATACTCTTTAAAAAGAGCTACGGGCCGGCATTTCGCTGTTACCTCTTGCCATAAGTCGTATGGGTGGGCAAGAATGTCCTCCAACGACCACTTGGGGAACGAAAGACCGTGGTAGAAACGCAACGCCTCGCGGAACGACAGTCCGGGCATTGTATATTTCACTGCTCTTCTAGACAGATCGGCATCTCCTTCTTTCAAGCGCAGTAGTGATGAGCCGCTCACTATCATCTTCAGTTCAGGATACAGTTCGTATATTTCCTTCACTTCGTGGCTCCAGTCTGCCTCGCCAGGTTTGTACTTGTGAATCTCGTCTATCACCAGCACTTCGCCGCCTCTGACAACAAACTCTTCAGCCAAACCGACAAGCGTACGCGTTGAGAAATCCACGGTATCAGCAGAGCAATACAGCACCCGACGGTCGCCAAGTTTGAAATTACGTTTCAGATACTGCTTTATGAGCGTAGATTTTCCAACACCTTTAGCACCCACAACACTCACAAGTTGGGTATTCCAGTGAATCTCGTCCATCTTGTCACGAACAATTTCCATTGACGTGTTAGCCAACAATCTGTCACTCTTCCTGAATAATGAGTCCATAAGCATTAAATATCCGATGCAAAGATACTAATATTGTTGCACGCAACCAACACTTTTTAAAAAAGATGTTGTTTCTGCGCAACACTTTTCTTTTCAAAACAAACGTTTGCCATGATTGATACTATCGGGCGTGGAATCCGAAAGGTGTTCACGGAACAATAGAAACGATACTTCCCGATGCCCGATTATCAGATAGACCAAGCCAAGAAAGATCTGATGTACTTACTGAAGAGCAGAAGATAAGGAAGATAGGTAATATGTTGTCAGCATTGAAGAAGGATGGAATAATTCGACTTAGCGAGAAGAAGAAGTCGAACTTTAGTCGAACTTCACTAACACACCATTGTTGGTATAAAACAAGGAAAAACTATATGACAGTGTGAGATTTTTGGAGCCTCAACTGTATCTGACGCTCCTACCCGTAACGGTTGCATACACAAGGAGAGCGTCACCCCCCAATTGTACCAATAATTGTCAATTCTCAATTGTCAATTCCAATGAGATATTAGATCTGGCTGCCAGCAGCCAAATCTAATATCTCATTGGTTATGGCCTGCTGGCGCAGTTTGTTGTACTGGAGTGTAAGCTCCCCGATCAGGTTGTCGGCATTCTCGGTAGCGGCCTGCATGGCAATCACGCGGGCGGCCTGCTCGCTGGCAAAAGAGTCCTGTATGGCGCAATATACTTTCATGCGTATAACCTTGGGAAGCAGCTCTTTCATAAGTTCTGCGGCCGACGGCTCCAGGATGTAGTCACTCTCCTGCTCCGCCTCTCCGGCAGGAACAGTTACCGGCAGCAGCACCTCATCCACAATCTGCTGTGAGCCAGCGCTCTTAAAGTGGGTATAGGTAAGCACCACCTTGTCCAGGTGGCCGTTCAGATACATATCCATAAGGTCATCGGCCAATGATGCTGCCTGCTCGTAACTGCGGCTCTGCATCATACCGGCATAACCGGTGTTAATGGTCAGCCCCTCCTTGCGGAACGCATCAGTTATCTTCTGTCCTACGGTATATACCAGAGGTGTCTGGTCAATCTTGTAGAGTTCATTATAAAGCGTACGGCTGTGACGGATTATGTTGCCGTTAAAACCGCCGCACAGGCTGGAATCGGACGAGAAGCAGACCATTGCCACCTCCTTTACATCACGCTCCACCACTAACGGTGACACCTTGCGGGCCTCAGGATCAGACGACAGGCGTTTAAGGATACCGTCCAGCTGATTCACGTAAGGCACGGCAAACTGAATGTTCTGCTGAGCCTTGCGCAGTTTCACGCTCGATACCATCTTCATGGCCGATGTGGTCTTGCGTGTGTTGCTGACCGACTGGATACGGGTCTTTATCTCCTTGAGTGACATTACTTATCAGATTCCTAATTCCTGAATGGTCTTGTCGGCAGCCTCCTCAATGAGCTTGCCCACCTCATCATTCATTACGCCACCAGAGAGCACATCAAGGATATTCTCCTTGTACTTGCCGCGTACAATCTCCACAAAACGGTCCTCGAACTCAATGACACGGTCAAGAGGAACCTTACTCAGGAGTCCATGGATGCCGCAGTAGAGCACTGCAATCTGCTCGCCCACCGGCATAGGTGAATACTGAGGCTGTATAAGCAGGCGGTTGTTCTTGCGGCCCTTGTCAAGCACCATGGCGGTCACGGGGTCCATATCGCTGCTGAACTTGCTGAACGCCTCCAGCTCGCGGTACTGCGCCTGGTCAATCTTAAGCGTACCGGCCACCTTCTTCATTGACTTGATCTGAGCGTTACCGCCCACACGAGATACCGATATACCCACGTTGATGGCGGGACGGAATCCCTGGTTGAAGAGGCTTGACTCCAGATATATCTGACCGTCTGTGATAGAGATGACATTGGTAGGGATATAAGCCGATACGTCACCGGCCTGTGTCTCGATTATAGGCAGAGCGGTCAGAGAGCCGCCTCCCTTGACATGACCCACAAGCGACGGCGGAAGGTCATTCATCTTCTCGGCCACCTCCTGCTGGCTGATTATCTTGGCCGCACGCTCAAGCAGGCGTGAATGCAGGTAGAAGATATCACCGGGATATGCCTCACGGCCTGACGGACGTTTAAGTATAAGTGACACCTCACGGTAAGCCACAGCCTGCTTGGAGAGGTCATCATAAACCACTAAGGCATGGCGGCCGGTATCACGGAAATACTCACCTATGGCAGCACCTGCCAACGGGGCATAGTACTGAAGTGCGGCGGGATCGGCAGCGGTTGCGGCCACCACGATGGTGTAATCCAGAGCGCCGTGCTGACGCAGGGTATTGACTATGGTAGCAACGGTTGAACCCTTCTGGCCCACAGCCACATATATGCAATAGACAGGATCACCTGCCTCATAGTTCTTGCGCTGGTTGATGATGGTATCAATGGCAATGGCTGTCTTACCGGTCTGACGGTCACCGATTATAAGCTCACGCTGTCCGCGGCCTATGGGAATCATGGCGTCAATGGCACGCAGACCTGTCTGAAGGGGCTGATGCACCGGCTCACGGAACACCACACCGGGAGCCTTACGCTCCAGTGGCATCTCAAAGAAGGGGCCCTCTATATCCTTAAGACCGTCAAGCGGCTGACCCAGAGGGTTAACCACGCGGCCAACCATGTTCTCACTTACGTTAATTGAGGCAATGCGGCCTGTGCGGTGCACGGTCATATCCTCCTTGATCTGATCAGTTGGACCAAGCAGGATGGCACCTACGTTATCCTCCTCCAGATTCATCACTATGGCACGTATGCCATTGTCAAACTCTATCAGCTCATCGGCCTCGGCATTCTTGAGTCCGTATATGCGGACCACGCCGTCACTCACCTGGAGCACGGTTCCCACCTCCTGGAAGCGGGCGCTGGTGTCAATGCCCTTAAGCTGTTCCAGAAGTACCTCCGATACCTCACTTGCCTTTATTCCGTTTGCCATTATATGATACGGTTATTCTTTTCTATAAGTTCCTTGCGGATTCTCTGCAGTTTGCCCGCCACACTGGCGTCAAGCCGGAATCCGTCAACCAGAAGCACGAACCCGCCGTCAATTGACGGATCCACCGTATGGGTCCATTCCACGCGGCCGTGCTCAACGTTCTCAACCAACTGTTTGAGCCTTGCCCTGCGTTCTTCGCCCACAGGGGTGGCTGTAATAAGCTCAACCGGCACGATACCATTCCTGAGGCGATACAGGTCCTGATAGCTTACGGCCATAAACAGCAGGCAGTCGCCGCGTCCGGCACCTACAACGAGCTTGAAGAAAGCCTGTGCAGAGCCGCTCAGCGGTTTCTTTCCGTCCGTGACAGCAGTCTCAAGCAGGCTGCATTTATCGGCCACACTTAACGTGGGGTCAACCAGACGGTCATGTATGGCATGTACAGCCCGCATCCGTGAGGCAAGCGTCTGCATCTCCAGATACACCTGCGCGGCATCACCCTGCTCCACCGCATACCGCAGCAGCGCCTTGGCGTATCGCACGGAAACGGTTCCTGTATTCATACCTCTACTGAATTTATGTCCATAACAGAATTGTCAATTGTCAATCATCAATTCTTAATATCGTCTATCATACGGTCAATCAGAAGCAGCTGGTCCTCATCGGTGGAGAGTTCCTTAAGTACAACCCTCTCAGCCACCTGGACCGACAGCTCCGCAACCTGACGGCGCAGGCTGCGCAGTGCCTCCTCCTTCTCCAGACGTATCTGCTCACGTGCATCGGAGATAAGTTTCTCACCGCTCTCCTTGGCACGGGCCTCGGCCTCTGCAATGATCTCATCACGCCGGTCGGCAGCCTCCTTAAGGATGCGCGCCTTCTCGGCACGGGTCTCCTTAAGCAGTTCATCACACTCATTCCGGATACCGGCCAGACGCTCGTTGGCCTCCTTGGCCGCCAGGAGCGACTTGTCAATATACTCATTGCGCTCGTCAACCATACGGGTAATCATGGGGAATCCCCACTTAACCAGTATAAAGAAGACAATTCCGGCTGCAATGAGCATCCAGATGATTGTACCGACTTCGGGAATCAGAAGGTCCATTACTTAGCGTAAAGTGCCAACAGACAAACGATTACGGCCAGAAGTGACACACCCTCCATGAAGGCACCTATCAGAATCATAGAGCTGCGTATATCACCGGCTGCCTCGGGCTGACGTGCGATTGACTCCATTGCTGACTGACCGATACGGCCCAGACCCATACCTGCACCTACAACTGCGATAGCGGCACCAAGAGCAATACCTGCGTTACCGAATGCTGCACCAGTGGCAGCCTGTAAGAATGTTGCTAACATCATAATGTTGTTATTTTTAAGTTGTTAATGTATTATCAGTTTTTTGTTGCTATCTCCTTCTTGGCATGATGCTCCTCGGGGCGTGACAGGCCGATGAACACAGCACTAAGCATGGTGAACACATAAGCCTGGATATATGCCACCAGCAGTTCCAGCAGGTTCATGAATATCATGAAGAATACAGACAGGACTGTCATCGGGGCACCAATAAACGGTCCCATCTTTGCTGTTATGAATATCACACAGGTAAGCGACAGTATGATGGCGTGACCTGCGGTGATATTGGCAAACAGACGTACAGTAAGGGCAAACGGCTTGGTAAATATACCCACAATCTCAATGAACGGCAACAGCGGCACCGGAGCCTTGAGGAATACGGGCACATCGGGCCAGAGTATCTCTTTCCAATACTCGCGGTTACCGAACACATTTACCGTAAAGAACGTTACCAGCGCCAGGGTGAGCGTAATGGCGATATTGCCCGTCACGTTGGCACCGGCAGGGAATATGGGGATAAGCCCCATTATGTTGCTCAGCAGTATAAAGAAGAATATGGTGAGCAGCAACGGCGCATAACGTTTGTAGTCCTTGCCTACCGAAGGCTTGATCACATCATCCACAATCATGGTGATGACATACTCCATCAGACCCACAAAACCACCTGGAGCCGGATCGGTAGAACTGTGACGCCTGTACCAGCGGGCCGTGCACATCACTATCACGCAGAGCAGCAGGCTGTTTATTATCACAGCCAGCGCTATCTTGGTAAGTGACAGGTCAAGCGGTTTGAGTTCTGTGCCGTCGGGCAACGTCTCAACCAGTTTACCTGCATGGGCGCCATCATCCGTAATGTGGAATCCTTCATAACTGCCGGTATGTTCAAGTTGACGGGACGAGAAAAAATGCCAACCCGATACCTTGCTGTACAGTATAACAGGCAGATGCAGGCTTATCTCCTTGTCACCTATTGTTATTATATGCCAATGATAGGAGTCCTTGAGATGGCCGAATATGATGCCTTTGACATCGACAGTCTCATCCTGTGCGGTCTCCTGTGCAAAGGCCGGAACCGCAATCAGAAGCATCAATGACAATATGGCTATTATCTTTTTCAACTCTTTTTCTCTCCTTTCATAAACAGTACCGTCTCTACAGCCGACAGGCACATATAATATATCATGAATACAACTGAAAACGGCAGCAACTGAGTGCCGACAGCTGTGAAATAAACCACAAGCATAACAATGGCAAGCAGAATCTTTACCACCCTGTAGGTAAGGAAGAACAGGCTGCGGTCCTTGCCCTTTCTCTCATTTGAGCGCTTGAGCCATATCATGACGCCAAGCATTACGGCAAAGAACAGCGGGATGATGAACAGAAGGGACGGATATTGCTCCGGCCATACTGTACGCAATGACAGCACTGCTGCTATGGTCAGTACAGAAAGTACAGTCAGATATGTCAGGATCAGTTTTTTCATATTTCAACACAAATTGAGAGGGTGTTGTTGCAAACCTCGGCAAACCCGGATCTTACGGCAACCTCAGACTGTCCATTCGCATCTTTATATACTATTTTACCATTCTCAAGCGATGAGATTATAGGGGCATGGTTATTAAGAACTGTGAAACTGCCCACAGTACCCGGCAGGGTAACGCTCTCCACATCTCCCTCAAAAACCAGTCTGTCCGGTGCTATAATCCTTAGCTTGAGCATGATTACTTCTTAATTTCTTCCTGAAGTTTCTTGGCCTTCTCAATAGCCTCCTCTATAGTGCCCACATTAAGGAACACCTGCTCGGGAAGGTCATCCACCTCACCGTCCAGAATCATGTTGAATCCCCGGATGGTATCCTCAATGCTTACCATAGTGCCCTTGACACCGGTAAACTGCTCGGCCACGGTGAAAGGCTGCGACAGGAAACGCTGCACACGGCGTGCACGAGCTACGGTAAGCTTGTCCTCATCGGAAAGTTCATCCATACCAAGGATTGATATGATATCCTGGAGCTCATTGTAACGCTGCAGTATCTGCTTTACACGCTGTGCGGTATCATAATGGGCCTTACCCACAATATTGGGGTCAAGTATGCGGGATGTGGAATCCAGCGGGTCAACAGCCGGATAGATACCCAGCTCGGCAATCTTACGGCTAAGCACCGTAGTAGCGTCCAGGTGTGAGAACGTGGTGGCAGGTGCAGGGTCGGTAAGGTCATCGGCCGGCACATATACGGCCTGAACCGATGTGATGGATCCGTGTATGGTGGATGTAATACGCTCCTGCATCTTACCCATCTCACTGGCCAGAGTAGGCTGATAACCTACAGCAGAGGGCATACGCCCAAGAAGGGCCGATACTTCACTTCCTGCCTGGGTGAAACGGAATATGTTATCGATAAAGAACAGGATATCGCTGTAAGCGCCATCGCTGCCGGCACCGTCGCGGAATGACTCTGCCACTGTAAGTCCGGAAAGCGCTACCGATGAACGTGCCCCTGGAGGCTCATTCATCTGTCCATAGACCAATGTGGCCTGCGACTTGGCAACCTCATCATAGTCAACCTTGCTCAGGTCCCACTCTCCCTTGGCCATGCTCTCCTTGAAGGCATCGCCGTATTTTATTACACCGGATTCTATCATCTCGCGCAGCAGGTCATTACCCTCACGGGTGCGCTCTCCCACTCCGGCAAATACCGAGAATCCGTTGTTCTTCTTGGCTATGTTATTGATGAGTTCCATGATGAGCACCGTCTTGCCCACGCCGGCACCGCCAAAGAGACCTATCTTACCGCCCTTGCAGTAAGGCTCCAGCAGGTCAATCACCTTGATACCGGTAAACAGCACCTCCTCTACCGTTGAGAGCTCCTCAAACTTGGGGGGCTGACGGTGTATGGGGAATGCGCCCTCCTTGTCCAGAGGCTTGAGGTCATCAATTGGCTCACCTGTCACGTTCATCATACGTCCCTTAATCTGCTTGCCTACAGGCATCGTGATAGGACTGCCTGTTACACGTACTTCCATTCCGCGGCGCAGACCCGAAGTGATGTCCATAGCCACGCAACGAACCATGTTCTCACCTATGTGCTGCTGAACCTCAATTACAAGCTTGCGGCCGTCATCACGGGTTATCTCCAGTGCGTCATGGATGGAGGGCAGGTCACAGTCTGACTCAAAAGCCACATCCACTACAGGACCGATTATTTGGGCAATATGCCCTGATAATGCTTCCATATCGTCAATTTTACGGAATGCAAATATAGTGAATTATGTCTTACCTTATTATTCATTAAAGTTACGTTTTGTATCCAAACGGATTATATTTCACACTTAGAATCTGTTTTGATTTGTTCCGTGAAATTGATTATGGTCTGTTTTTACTCTGGTTTCACCGGTTTGAGGGAGTAAAGGAGGTCCATTATGACCGGGAAGCGGTGGAAGTAGAGAAAAAAGAGGCTATAAGAAAATCATGGAAACAAATCAGAACAGATTCTTAATTATACTAATTTTGCAGCATGTTTATGTCTGAAAATATCATTGCAATAATCAAACTTCTGGCTGGATTCGCAATGCTGTTCTTTGGCGGAGACTGGCTGGTGGATGGCGGCGTTGCCCTGGCACGCAAGTTCCGTATATCATCTCTGGTAATAGGTATGACTATTGTGGCTTTCGGCACTTCTGCGCCCGAACTTCTGGTAAGCATGACATCGTCCATAAAAGGCAGTGCCGGAATTGCCATGGGAAATGTACTTGGTTCCAACATTGTCAATATAGGACTGATTCTGGGCATTACCGCCATACTCTGCCCCATCCCGACCATGAACAGTAAGATTACCGCCAACGGAATTATAATGATAGCCGCATCAGTGCTGCTGCTCATATTCTCTCTTAACGGCGGAATTTCCAGGACAGAAGGACTGATTCTGTTTGCAGGTATTGTACTCTTTACGGTCATTTCAATACGTAAAGGCCGTGCGGGAGCATCCCCCCAAGAGTCTGAATCGAATATCAAGGAAAAGAAGTTGTCTGTAGCAGTGGCCCTGCTGCTTATAATCCTGTCTTGCGCAATGCTGGCATTCGGAGCCGATTTCATGGTAGATGGAGCTACCGTACTGGCGAAGGCAACAGGCGTAAGCGACAAGGTGATAGGCCTGACCGTTGTGGCACTCGGAACCAGCCTTCCGGAACTGGCCGCTTCAGTGGCCGCCGCACTCAAGAAGCAGATGGACATATCCATAGGCAATATAATAGGCTCCAACATATTCAATATACTGTGCGTACTCGGAGTGTCGGCCTCAATAAGCCCCATTACATTCGAGTACGCACAGTACAATTCAGATTTCATTATCATGCTGAGTTTCTCTGCAGCGCTGTTGCTATTTGCGCAGCCATGGAAACCTCAGGGCCGTTTGGGCCGATTTGCAGGCACTACATTATTCCTGGCCTACGTTGCTTACGCAGTATCACTGTTCTGAACTGCGACGTTTCATAACGCTGCGTACAAAGTACCATATCAGCGCCACGTACATGATGAGTGAAAGCCACTCGGCGGCATGTGAGCCAGTCCAGCTGTCGGCCATCATCAGATCCAGTCCCGCAAACCTCAGTGCGGCACTTACCACACCCATCAGCGCACCACCTGCTATAAATCCTGATGCAAGAAGAGTGCCGTGCTCCACACGTGCGGTATTGACAGCCGGATCTATTGAACGTGTACTTACATACCAGTTGATGAATCCGCCCACAACCAGCGGGATATTGAGCTGGAACGGGATGAACATACCCAACGCAAACGCCAGAGCCGGAATCTTGCAGAAATTCAGTATCAGAGCAATCACTGCACCCACAGCATAAAGCCACCATGGAGCACCTGTACCCGACATGAGCGGGTCTATTACAGCAGCCATTGCGTTGGCCTGAGGAGCCACCAGAGCGTTCTCTCCCACAAATCCGTAAGTCTTGTTCAGGATAATGAGCACACCGCCCACTGTGAGGGCGGAAACCAGTGTACCCAGGAACTTCCAGCCCTGCTGGACTGCAGGTGTTGAACCCAGCCAGTAACCTATCTTAAGGTCGGTGATGAAACCGCCGGCCATTGAGAGCGCTGTACAAACCACACCTCCCATGATCAGAGCCGAAACGATACCGGGAGTACCCTTGAGGCCTACAGCCACCATAATGACAGAGGCAAGTATAAGGGTCATCAAAGTCATACCGGATACGGGATTGGTTCCAACGATTGCAATGGCATTGGCGGCAACCGTAGTGAAAAGAAAAGCAATTATACCTACTACCAGAATACCTACCATCGCATGCAGCAGGTTAAAGTCCATCACACCCAGATAGAAGAATGCGAAAACAGCTATCAGAGCCACGATGATACCTATTATAACTATCTTCATGGGCAGGTCACGCTGTGTACGTTCCACCTGTGCATCGGCTCCGGCCTTACCGCCTTTAAGCTCACGTCCGGCCAGACTTACGGCACCTTTAATAACCGGCCAGGACTTGATGATACCAAGAATTCCGGCCATTGCTATACCGCCAATACCTATATGACGTGCGTAACTGGAGAAAATCTGCTCCGGCTCCATCTGTGCAACCGCATCGGTCACAGCAGGATTGAGAGACTGCAGGAACGCATCGCCCAGAAGCGGCAATATGGGAACTATCACGAACCATACCAGGGCAGAACCTGCAGCAATGATGCATGCATACTTGAGACCTACAATATAGCCCAGGCCCAATACTGCCGCGCCGGTATTGATGCTGAACACCAACTTGGCCTTTGTAGCCAGAGCCGATCCCCACGCACATACCCTTGAGGTAAAGTTCTCGGTCCAGAGTCCGAATGTGGATACTATGAAATCATATATACCGCCTATGATGCCCGAAACCACCAGCGGTTTGGCCTGTCCGGCACCCTTCTCACCGGATATCAGCACCTGTGTGGTGGCTGTTGCCTCGGGGAAAGGATACTTGCCGTGCATATCCTTGACAAAATATTTGCGGAAAGGAATCAGAAAGAGAATTCCAAGAACGCCACCAAGCAGCGAACTTATGAAAACCTGCATGAAATTTACAGTCATGTCAGGGTACTTGGCCTGTAAGATATAGAGAGCCGGCAGTGTAAATATGGCACCGGCCACAATAACGCCTGAACAAGCGCCTATAGACTGGATGATTACATTCTCCCCCAGTGCTCCCTTACGCTTGGCTACCGATGAAACACCAACCGCAATGATTGCTATAGGTATGGCGGCCTCGAACACCTGACCAACCTTAAGGCCAAGGTAAGCCGCTGCTGCAGAGAACAGCACAGCCATCAGCAATCCCCATCCCACTGACCAAAGGTTGGCTTCAGGATAGACCTTGCCCGGTTTCATTATAGGCTCGTATGATTCGCCCTCTTTCAATTCACGATAAGCGTTTTCCGGCAGTTCAACTGGTTTTTTCTCTTCTTCCATATCCTTATTACCTGATGATATATTTAGGTTTTTATTCGGCAAATGTAATAATTATCCATCTGTAAGACATCCTCATACTTCATAATTTTCTATATTCGCATATTATTGACAAGGAAAATTTCATATCAATGAAAAAGATTTCAGCATTAAATCCGGTTACAGGCCTGATATCCAGACTTCTGATAAAACGTCTTTTCATTCTGACGGTCCTGCTCTGGAGCATGGCGGGCATAACTTCGGCACAAAAGATCCAGGTGGTCAATCTGGAGAATCCGGTGGTGCGTAAATTCATGTCTCACGGCCCATACAGCGGGTTCGGCACTGAAAACAGTTACTTTGACAACAATGAGGAGTTCCCTTCCAGGTTTGCTTTTGACAAGCCTGAATCCTTTGAAATCCGCTGGGCAGGGAATGCCGACGACACGTATACCATAACCCTTACTGAGAGCCGCAACCGCCGGAAAAATGGCAATACCGTGCTGACGGCGGCTGTTAATGGCAACAGTTTCAGGCTAACTAACCTGATCCCGGACAGATTTTATACATATACGGTTAAAAAAGGCTCCCGAAAAGTTCTGAGAGGAAAAATCAGGACCGGCGGGCAGGTGCGTATGTTGGAGATCAGAGACTGCGTCAATGCACGTGATATGGGCGGATGGAGTACTTTTGACGGCAAGACTGTCCGATACGGATTACTGTTCCGCACCGGAAGCATCGATGGTGAATACCACGGAGACTGCAGTGACAACTGTCCGGGAGCACGCTGCCGCAATCCGATTCATGAGACTGCCCAAAGCCAGATCGGCGATCCTGCGCGGTACACCCTTCATAAAGAGTCTGTCGATGCCATTGGATTCATCGGAATAGACGCCGACCTGGACCTTCGCGGCATTACCGGCGAGGGGCTCTGGGGCAACCAGTGTATGACTCATACGCGTTCATTGGGGCTCACCAAGATTCCTGGAGCCGACTATGCTCAGGTCATGACCGATATAGCACTTCACAATCCGTTTGATGACCCTGCCATAGTGAAGGATGTAGATTGGATTATACAGGAACTCAAGAAGGGGCGTCATGTAGCATTTCATTGCCGTTCAGGCGCAGACCGTACCGGAGCTGTTGCAATGATTATCGAGGCCCTGCTGGGAGTCCGCGGCGGTGACATCGCCCTGGATTATGAGCTTACATCACTCTCATCCGAAGGCACAGGCCAGACGCGCAGCGCCAAAAATGTGCTAACTGGCGGCTACGGTTTTTACGGCCGCGGATTCACCACAATTCCGGTAGATGAACCTGATCCCGACAAACGTCTTCAGAAACAGGCCTACATATACCTGAATTCTACTTTTGACGAGTGTTCCATCAGCAAGACCGATCTGGACTGGTTTGTCAGTTTCATGCTGGAATGACACATTCCCCTATCTGTCATTTACCTTTTGGTCAAGTATGGCATCATTAAAAAAAACACTACTTTTACATCCAAATAACCAATTTATAACAACAAAATTATGAGAAAGAGTTTTATTATCGCTGCAGTTGCCGCATTGGCAATTGCTCCGGCATCCGCACAGAACTCACGAATAGTAGAGGATGGCGGCACCGGTCCTTACAAGGCAATCATGATGGAGGAATCATCACTTGCCACTCACACTATTTTCCGTCCTCAGGACATCAGCAAATTCGGCAAGGGAAACCTTCTGCCGGTTCTGGTTTGGGGTAACGGCGGTTGCGCCAACTCTCCCAGCGGACATGTCAATTTCCTCAATGAAGTAGCATCACAGGGATTCCTGATTGTAGCTATCGGCCCCAGCAACTACCAGCAGCAGGAGGCTCCGCGTCCCGGTCAGACCGGTGATGTACCCCGTATGGGCGGCGGCGGATTCCCCGGTGGCGGTATGCCAGGTGGCGGTATGGGTGGTCAGCGTCCGCAGGGTGCCCCACAGGGTGCTCCACAAGCTGCTCCGCAGGGCCAGCGTCCACAGGGTGCTCCACAAGGTGCTACACAAGGTGGCGGACAAGGTGGCGGTATGCCCCGCATGGGCGGTGGAATGCCCGGCGGTATGGGTGGCGGAATGCCCCAGATGGGTGGCGGAATGCCCCAGATGGGTGGCGGCGGCATGTCCATGGGTGACCCCGCAGGTCTGAAACAGGCTCTTGAGTGGGCAATCGCTCAGAATTCCGATAAGGACAGCCCCTATTACCAGAAACTGGATATCGACAATATAGCAGCTGCAGGTATGTCATGCGGCGGTCTTCAGGCTCTCCATATGTCCGATGACGCCCGCATCAAGACCATCATGGTAATGAACAGCGGTTTCTTTAACGGCGGTGATGACAAAGCCAGCCTTGCCAAGATGAAGCAGAAATCAGTAATCTGGATCCTTGGCGGTTCTACAGATATCGCTTGGGAGAACGGCAACGATGACTTCAAGCAGATGTCAGGCACAATGCCCGCATTCCTGTGCAGTCTGGACGGCATCGGTCATGGAGGTACTTACATGCAGCCTCACGGCGGTGACTATGCAAAGGTTGCTACAGCATGGCTCAAGTGGTGGCTCAAGGGCGACAAGGAGGCTGGTACGATGTTTACAGGCGCAGAGCCCGGCGTAAGCAAGATGGCCGGCTGGACTTATGAACGTAAGAACATCAAGTAATTCAAAAGCTGATTTACCGTAAACCAGACGCGCTCCCGGACACCGGAAGCGCGTTTGGTTTTATAAGCCTTTGATAAGGTTATGATAATCTGAAGAATGAATAATACACCTTGTCTGCTACAGCAGTCTGTTTCTGGTCATTCATATAGTTCAGATTCTGGAACTGATCCTTGTCATAGCAATATACCAGTTCCTTATCATTAAGCTTGCATATATGCGCCTTCTTGGTGATGGTCTCACCCCCATCCATTTCCTCGCAGAAGGTCAGGCTTCCGTCCGGATTCAGGGAGTAATGGCCCTCCATCATAACCATATTGGCAACCGTAAGCGGCGCATCACCGTACATGACATATGAACTTGGACTCAAAATGAGATTCCATTTGCGTTTATTCACAGTCGTGTTCTTATGGATACGTTTGGAGTCACGGTAATATACCACATCCGAAAAATACCAGTTTCCTTCAATCCTACGCTTCCAGTACATGAATCTGAGTTCCTGTACATAGTTCCATATCTTCCCCATGTCGTATCTGTTGTTTTTCTGTTCCTGTCAATCAATCATCTTCATAATCCACAATCCTGCCGTTGAAGTGCTCCTCCCAATTCTCAACTGTAGCGGTAAACTCTATCGGCCTGTAGATGGAGCCCAGGTTCATGCCGAGCACGAACGTGTACTGTACTCCCAGTTCCATCAAATCATCGGGAATAACCCCTGCCAGAGGGATTATCTCCGATCTTCCGGTGGTTGCACGGTAATGCGTACCGTCATAATCAAATTCATCCACATCAAACAGCAACTCCACGTAGTGCTTTTCGGCCTCAAGCTCCTCAGGAACGACGTAGAAACGGTTGCAGTCTGACTTTTCTGATGACAATCCGTTTCCGGTAACGTACAACGCATTCTCCTCGCCTATCCCCACATGCTCATTTCCTTCATAAAAGACAATATCAGCATGCTTGGCATTTGGAACCCAATGGCCTTCCTTGTCATCCATTATGAAAGATCCCTCTGTCGGCATACCGTGCACAATGATCTTGCGTACATGCATCAGACCCTTGAGCTGCTCATCTTCCGTAATATCGCAAAGCTTGAATCCGATGCGGTTGGCCAGATGTATGAACCTGAGATTAACGGTTTCAAAAGTATGGTCACACCTGAAATCGACAGTATTCGAAGCCAGGGGTCCTTTCATAATATCATCTGGCGTAAAAAAGATGGCATATGATCCGTCAGCATCGTAAGTCACATCTTTTACATATGGATAGAATGCACTGACATTTACCCTGTTCTCTGATTCCACGAACGTCACTATATCGGCAGTCCTCAAACCGTTGTTCTCAAAAACAGGCAGGTTGTCTATTATGACATGTCCGTCATTGATACCGACCAGACCGAATGCAACGTCGGGAGAGATATAGGCTTCTGTCATCTCATATTCGTATGACGTCTTGGAGTCAATTGTGACCTTTGTCTGTATCTGGCTTTTGGAGTGAGTCTTAGTCTTGGTGTTCTTGGCTACCGATATATTGAAAACCGTATGCGTTTCCTGTCCGGCAAAAACGTGGGAGTACAAGTCTCCCCTGGTGCATGATGAAATCACCATTGCTGCCATACAAGCAAATGCAGAAACAACGCACGTCCTTTTTATCATTTTGTTATTAATTTTAAGAATTACGGCACAAAGATAACCAACATTCAATAAAGTGTTGTTTGAAAATGGGTGAACTCACATAATTTGATTAAAATTATTCATGTTTTGTTGCAACAGCTGTCAACAGCCAATCATCAAGACGTAAAAAATGGCCCCACAGATGCATGTAGGACATATCATCCAGCCAAATCATTGTTAGATTTAGCTCAAAACCGAATATTTTCCAACTCAAATCCGGACTAATTTGAACATTTTACTACATTTGTATCGCAAAAATTTTAAAACATGAACATTCTGATAGAAAATGGCACCATTCTGCCTATGAATATGCCGAATAACGGACAGCCGTATTTCAATGGCACCATCGGCATAGAGAATGACCGGATTGCTTTCATAACCACAGACATCGGTAAGTCCGATGAGTTCCTGGCCACTCACTCCGACACCAGACGTATAGATGCAACCGGCAAGATAGTAATGCCGGGGCTCATCAACACCCATACGCATGTGGCAATGTCCCTCCTGCGCGGAATCTCAGATGATATG
Organism: uncultured Bacteroidaceae bacterium; assembly: GCA_905235565.1. Classification (GTDB taxonomy): domain Bacteria; phylum Bacteroidota; class Bacteroidia; order Bacteroidales; family Bacteroidaceae; genus Colenecus. The sequence goes on from CAJOLR010000012.1 coordinate 26,949, forward strand.
CCTCTTATGGAATGGCTTGAGCAGCACATCTGGCCGATTGAAGGAAAAATGGGATATCAGGAAGTTTACGACGGAGCCAGACTGGGCATCCTGGAGATGCTCATGGGAGGCACGACTACATTTGTAGATATGTACCCGTATGAAGAGGCCATTGCCCATGCTGCAGAGACCGGCGGAATAAGGGCTGTGGTAAGCCCCTGTCCAATGGATTTCAGGATGGAGCATTTTGAGAATGACTGGCGTCAGGTGCAAATGAGGTTCAAAGACAGCAAACTTGTGACAATGTGGATGGGGCCTCACGCCATTTACACATTATCTGCCGATAATCTGCAACGTTCCATCAGCCTCTCAAAAGAATTCGGTACGGGCAGCCATGTTCATCTGGCCGAAACACAGACAGAACAGGACAACTGCATGAAAGAACATGGAATGAGTCCTACTGAATATCTTGAAAGCCAGGGACTGTTCTCTACACCTACACTGGCCGCCCATTGTGTGGTCATGTCCGATCATGACATTGAGATTCTGGCCAGACACGGGGTATCAGTAGCGCACAACCCTCAGAGCAACATGAAACTTGCATCCGGTATAGCTCCGGTCAAAAAGATGCTTGAAGCTGGAATAAACGTATCAATAGGAACCGACGGAGCATCGTCAAACAATGACCTGGATATGTGGGATGAGATGCGCACAGCCTCACTGCTCCAGAAAGTCTCCACCATGGACCCATGTGCAATACCTGCATATACAGCACTTCAGATGGCTACCATAAACGGAGCCAAGGCTATCGGACGCCAAGGAGAACTTGGTCAGCTCACCGCCGGTGCGCTCGCGGACATCATACTTATAGATATAGAGAAACCGCACCTGTATCCTCATACGAATCTGATTTCGGAGCTTGTTTACAGCACTCATGCATCGGATGTGGATACGGTTATCATAAACGGCAATATAGTTGTGGAAAACCGCAAATGCCTCTCAATGAACGCCCAAGAGGTTTGTGCAACCGCCCAAAAACACATTGATGCCTTGCTGAACAAATAAAAAGTACCGGAGAAATCAAAAAAAGTCGCAATTGTTTTTGCAAGTATCTCTAAAACCACTACCTTTGCACCGCTTTCACAAGAAAGTACGTTCTTTGAACAATTCTGGAAAATTTATCTTACCTGCGTGAATATCCGATAAGGTTTTCATACTTGTGTGAATACCTGATAAGGTTACCAAACGCACGGAGGCAATTTTCGCACAAGCCGAGAGCAAAGAGAAGTTTACTTATCTTTGCCGAGGCGCGGAGATAATCGCCGCAGATTAAATTTTCCAGAGAAAATTTAATCTGCGGCAATAGCTCAGTTGGTAGAGCACGACCTTGCCAAGGTCGGGGTCGCGAGTTCGAGTCTCGTTTGCCGCTCAAAAGTAGATCTTTGATTTATTTTCAGAAATGCCCAGGTGGCGGAATTGGTAGACGCGCACGTTTCAGGTGCGTGTGCCGCGAGGTGTGCAGGTTCGAGTCCTGTTCTGGGCACTTCTTTGGAGAGATGGCGGAATTGGTAGACGCGCTACTTTGAGGGGGTAGTGACAATTATGTCGTGTGAGTTCGAGTCTCATTCTCTTCACCAGAATTCGGCAATTGGCGACATGCCGGGAGTAGAGAAAAGTTATTTTCTATACCGAGGCGCGAAAGTCAATCGCGCATTTGCAAAGCAGATGCGGCAATAGCTCAGTTGGTAGAGCACGACCTTGCCAAGGTCGGGGTCGCGAGTTCGAGTCTCGTTTGCCGCTCAATTTTATGCATCACTAAGCAGCTTGTCTTTAACAGGAAAGGCTGCTTTTTTTGTTGAACAACGAATGAAAAGAACAACATCATTTCTACTGTCAGTATTGTCAGCACTTTGTTTGCAAGCCCAAAACAAACATACCATAAGTGGTTACATAACCGATAAGGCAAGCAAGGAAACCCTGATAGGCGCCACAATCCTTGACTTCAATAGCGGCCGCGGAACAATTACCAATGAGTACGGATTCTACTCCATCACCCTACCCGCCGGCCCCGTAGAGATGAGAACCGGCTATGTAGGATACAAGTCTGTGGTTATTCCGTTCACTCTTTACAAGGATACCATTATTAATATAGATGTTCCTGCAGTTGACGCTCTCAATGAGGTTACCATCTACGGCAACCGCGAGATTCTGGGTGTACGCGGATCGCAGATGAGCGCCGTGGATATCCCAATAGAGCAGATCAAGGCCGTCCCCGCCATGTTCGGTGAGACCGATGTGCTCAAGGCCCTGCAGTTGCTGCCCGGTGTTCAGGCCGGAACCGAGGCAACCGCAGGTCTGTATGTACGCGGAGGAAACCCCGATGAGAATCTGCTGCTGCTGGACGGCGTTCCCGTTTACAACGTGAACCACATGTTCGGAATGTTCTCAGTATTCAACCCCGATGCCATAAAAAACGTAACCCTGTACAAGGGCAGTTTCCCGGCACACTACTACGGCCGCCTGTCATCGGTAGTGGATATCCGCATGAAAGACGGTGACCTGAACGAATACCACGGCAACGCCTCTATAGGACTTGTATCATCCAAGATAAATCTGGAGGGCCCTATCATAAAAGGCAAGACATCATTCAACATCTCCGCCCGCCGCACCTACTCCGACATCATGCTCAACTCAGCCATTTGGCTCAACAGGCAGTTCAACCTTACCAACACCGATGACATGAGCATGGGTTACTACTTCTATGACCTTAACGTAAAGCTGAATCACAAGTTCAGTGACCGTGACCGTCTGTTTATCAGCTGGTACAGCGGTGATGACGACATATACTTTAATTACAGGAGTTCGGGAGGAGCATATAAGGAAAAGACCAAACTGGACTGGCGATGGGGTAATACCGTGACCGCCATCCGATGGAACCATGTGCTGGGTCCCAAACTCTTTATGGACCTGAGCGCCAACTACACGCAGTACCGCCATAAGATGGGTATAAACATCAAGGAGGATGACAGGGTGAACCAATACAAAGGCAGTATGGAAATGAGCATGAAATCCGGTATTTTCGACGCCTCATTCAGGAGCGATTTCCATTGGTCCCCTTCGGCCAGGCAGGATGTCAGGTTTGGCGGAAGTTACACGCATCACAAGTTTACGCCCGATGTTATGGAACTATCCATGAACAGCCGGGAAACCATGGAAAACGATTCTGTCAAGACCAATGATTACAACCAGAAATTCGGCTCTAAGGATATCATTGCCCATGAGTATCAGCTTTATATTGAAGATGACATAGAACTTACGGATGTCATCAAGTTCAATATCGGTACCGGTTATGCGGGATTCAGCGTAAACAACCGCTACTACAACTCATTTGAGCCCAGGCTGAGCGCCCGATTCCTAATAACCGATGACCTGTCACTTAAGACCGGCTACGCTTACATGACCCAATATGTCCACCTGCTGTCCAACAATGTGATAAACCTGCCTACAGACCTTTGGGTGCCGGTTACGGATAAGGTTGAGCCCGAGCACTCGCACCAGTGGGCATTGGGAGCCGCATACAGTATTGAGGGCCTTGCCGATTTCACTCTGGAAGGATACTACAAGCACATGAACAACCTTCTGGAATATAAGGAGGGATCAACATATATGGCCGGTGACACCGACTGGCAGAACAAGGTTGCCATGGGACAAGGCTGGAGTTATGGAGTGGAACTCATGGCGCAGCGCTCGGCAGGAAGGCTTAACGGCTGGATAGCTTATACCTGGAACAAGTCACAGCGCCGTTTTGACCGTCCCGGGATGGTGATAAACGGAGGCAGTACATTCGACGCCAAATATGACCGGCGCCACAAACTGGATATAACCTGCAACTACAAGTTCAGCGAAAGGTTCGACATGTCTGCCACATGGCTGTTTGAGACCGGAAACTGCGGAACCATATACACCCAATACTATGACTCCGAAGTATTGGCCGATGAAAGGGATGAGCAATATCCCGGTAAATCGACCTTGGGGTATTATGACAACCGCAACAATTTCCGTCTCAACCCCACACACCGTCTTGACCTGAGTTTCAACTGGCACCGCAATTTCAGCGAAAGGGTAAGCCGCACTCTGAATCTGAGCATATACAACGCATACAACCGTCGCAATCCGTTCCTTGTATACGTTTATTCTGAAAGCTATTACAACGGAAATGAAACGATTGAGGACCGCAAACTGCGTCAGCTCACCCTGTTCCCTATTCTTCCCACCGTCAGTTACGCAATATCTTTCTAAAGTTATGAAACAATATAGCACCATCATATTGGCAGCCGCAGTTATTATCTGCTCATGTACCAAAGACATTGAATATAAAGGCCCGGACAGCGAGCGTATGCTTATTGTCAACAGCATCACCGGATCCGGCAATATCCCTGTTTTCAGGATGAGTCACAGTGCTTTTTTCCTGGACTCTCATTACAGCGGCAACAACCTTAAGAACGATGTTACAGTCAACGTAAACATCAACGGCCAGACACGCACCGCTACATATACAGACAGTCTTAAGGCATATTCCGACGGACGTGCCATCAATGACGGCGATGTCATCTCTGTCACCGCCTCACACCCCCTGTATGGGACAGTATCGGCCACAGACACTGTTCCCCATGCCCAGAACTGTGTGTTCACCGATTACCGCAAGGAGTATGTCCCCACCCGGACCATGAACGAACTGTTTGATGATTTTATTTCAGACTTTGATGACTCATCAGTTGACTCGGTATGGGTGACAGAATTTGAGATTCAGGGCATTGAAGATAAGAAGGATTACTACATGCTTACCATAGAACCCACCTTGATATATTACAGATATAATGACTGGACCGGCGGTTATGACACTATTCAGAAGAGTCTGCATTTCAAGATTCCGTCTGAGACCAGGATATTGCTGGGACAGGCCGATGACGCCACTGCCATACTTGAAGGAACCGGGGCTGACAGCCAATTTGAATGGGGTAAAGCTGAATTCATGTTCGATGACATTCACATCAAAGACGGGAACAGGTTATGTTTCAACATCATGATGGAAAAGCCCGATACCATTGACTATATCTATGTTTACAACAACGAAGATTATTATGAAAGTGCAGCCCCCTACCCGGTTGACAACAAGATAAAGGATGAGGTAATCTATTCGGTCACCGTCAAACTATACGTTCTCTCCGATGCCTATTACTATTACCACAAATCAGTAAATGATTACAGGGATGCAGAAGATGACATATCATTCCTATCGGAACCCGTCACCATACTTCACAACGTAAAGGGCGGTGCCGGCATCGTAGCAACCTACACATCAAGGACTTTCCATTCAGAATTAAAGCGCAAGCGTAAATAAGATATCCATTATGCTATTGGATTTGAGCAGAACTATTTTTAAATTTACCGGACAAAACATTAACCGGATTCTCTTTCAATGAAAAGACAATTTATACTCAAGCGGCTTATATTCCAGGGTGTATTACAAGTCATCATGCTGTCATCATTCTGTACATCATGGGCACAAAAGCCAGACAGTCTGTTTAATACAAGTTACACAGTCACTACAGAGAGCCGTTACATATGGCGAGGTATAGACTGTGGTGGTCCCAGCACCAACATCTCGGCCGACATTGGGTGGCGCGGCATTCATATGGAATTTTTTGCCGGAGTTAACCTCCAGCAGACCGACTATCAGGAGTTGGACTTATCATTATATTACGAGTGGCACGACATATACCTGGGATTCACAGACTATTGGTGCAGCGCGGACAATCCAAGCTGGTTCCGTTTCCGCATGCCAACCACCGGACATACCATTGAAGCCTTTGCAGGTTACGATTTCGGACCCTTATATGTGTCATGGTGCACTCACGTGGCCGGACAGGACATTAACAGCGCCGACCGCCGCCAGTGGTCATCTTACCTTGAGCTGACTTCAGCCGATTTGGAATGGGCAAATCTCTGCTGGCAAGCCTCGCTTGGTATCGTACCCTGGCAGACAGAATATTATGATGTCGATGGGCTGTCCGTCAACAACGTCTCTCTTCGTATCGCCAAAGAGATTGTAAGAACAGACCACATGAGCCTTCCGGTTTTCATGCAACTCACAGCCAACCCAGCCGACGAGAAATTGTATTGCATTGTAGGAATGACATTGAATCTATAAAAGATGAAACTGTTCGGCAAGGAAGAAGTCAATACTGGGCGCCAGATGTTCATTGATCTGGCAAAGGTTATAGCCATAGTCTTTATGGTGGCAGACCACACATGGATGTACGGTGGCACCGAATTGCACGACACGTGGGGATTAATACTTGATGGAGTCCTTGGTGGGCCATTGGCTGCACCGGTCTTTATGACTTGTATGGGCATCGGGGTCACCTACAGTCACCGGAGTGATGCCAAGAGTATGATGCAGCGTGGACTCCGGCTGTTGATGGCTGGCTACATACTCAATCTGATACGCTTTCTAGGTTCGGCTACTGCTTCCTTGTGCAAGGATAAAGTGATAAACTTATCCGACATCGCCTGGCAACTGACATTGGTTGATATACTGCCGTTTGCAGGTATGGCATTTTTGCTGCTGGCTCTGCTGCGATACCTGAAGGCTTCTACCATAACGACAGTTCTGGTTGGACTTGTTATGTCGGTGATAGGGTCGTTTGTGCGCCAAGTAAACACCGGTTGCCTGGCCGTTGACATTCTGCTGAGTCCCATTATTGGCGTGTCTACAGAAACCGTGTACTCCAGTTTTCCGCTGGCCAACTGGTTCATTTTCGTTGCATTGGGTATAGCTGCCGGAAAAATGATACGCTGTTCGGTTAACCTTGACATACTGTTTGCTTGGCTTACGCCATTTTCAGCTGTGATCTTTCTCGGACTGTCAATATGGATGATCAAAGAAGAGATTGGCCTCTACAGCGGCAACGAGGACTACTTTTATCATATGACAACCTTTGACTCCCTGGGCGTATGTCTCCCGGCAATACTGCTAATGTTGGGCTTTTGTCACTTTGGTGGTAAACTGCTGCAAGGCTCCAGTGCCGAGCTGGTGCGACGCACCTCTGTTGATCTCAACCGCATCTACCTTATTCATTGGGTCATTATAGTCTGGATAGTTTACCTAATCCTCTACAGTATCTTAGGTTGGCAGCTATCGTCACCAATGAGATTCTTGATATCGCTGGTCATACTGTTGATATCCACCTGGCTGGCACGCCACAAGCCATTCTCTGACATCAAACTATAATTCTCTTTTGTGTTCCCCGCAACTTCCGGAGAATCCACTGACTGATTTCAGTATTATGTGACACCTGTATATTACCGGCACATATCTCACAGATAATGTAACTCTATTCTTTCTCATCAGTACAGATTGGAGGAGAACCCGCATTATTTAAGGAGTTTGTAGCGGGCAAATTTGAGGAGGAGGGTTTTCTCTCCTACGTTCAGGAACCTGATGCGGGCTTTGGTATTGTCACCGGTGCCCTCTACTTCAAGCACGCTTCCTATGCCGAAACGCTCGTGCTCTATCACATTGCCAACCTTCAGGGTCGATGACTGGGCAGGAGCTGAATCCTGAAGCATCTCTTCTGTAACCTTCTGGAACTTGCCATGCTCCCATGGCTTGCGTACTGGCTTGGCCTCAAATTCAGTTTTCGGCTTGAATTGTGAACCCGGAACCACCCCGCCAAATCCGCTGCTCTTACGCTCGAATCCAGATACGGGGGCTGCCCCCAAGGTCTGTCCCCCGGCCATGCTGAGATACCGGGTATCAATATCCTTCAAGAATCTGCTGGGAGTGCAGAAATCCACACTGCCGTATTTGAAACGGGTGGTTGCAAAAAGTAACGTAAGAAACTTGCGGGCGCGGGTCATTGCCACATACATCAGACGGCGTTCCTCCTCTATCTCACGCTCGCTGTCACCGCTCATATCGCTTGGAAAAAGGTTCTCCTCAAGTCCTACAATGAATACGGCGTCAAACTCCAGGCCCTTTGCGGCGTGTACGGTCATGAGAGTGACCTTATCAAGATCCTCATCAGTCTCATTGTCCTGATCAGTCATGAGCGAAACCTCACTCAGATAATCGGTCATGAAACAACGTTCATTGCCCTCCTCCTTGCGGTCCAAGCAGAACTGGGCGATATTGGCAAGCAGTTCCTCAACATTCTCTTTACGGCCCATGCCCTCAACGGTGGTATCGGCCTGGAGTTCACGCATAATACCCGTCTCATTCACAATCCGGTCCGCCAACTGCTGTGCATCAACGGTGGCAGCATCGGCAATGAAACTCTCCAGCATTGTCTTAAAAGCCGTTAACCTGCCAGCGGTGCCGGAATTCACATCCAGACGGTAATCGGCGGGATTGCTTAAAACGCTCCACAGACTGACTCCGTTCTCTATGGCGACAGACAGAATCTTGCCTACGGTAGTCTGGCCTATTCCGCGTGCAGGATAGTTTATGATACGCTTGAACGCCTCCTCGTCATTTGGATTCACGCTCATGCGGAAATATGCTATAACATCCTTTATCTCCTTACGTTGGTAGAATGACAGGCCTCCGTATATCTTGTAAGGTAATCCGCGCTTGCGCAGAGCCTCCTCAAGCGGACGGGACTGGGCGTTGGTGCGGTACAGTATTGCTATCTGGCTCCATGGTACGTCCTTGAATGTATGCAGGTCAAGCATGCGGTTTGCCACCATCTCGCTCTCCTCAAGGTCTGAGTGTGCGCACAGCACCTTTATCTTGTCACCCTGCTCATTCTCCGAGAACACTTTCTTGGGTATCTGGGCGTGGTTCTTGCATATCAGACTGCCTGCAGCCTCAACGATAGTCTGGGTGGAGCGGTAGTTCTGCTCCAGCTTGAACAACTTGGAATCGGGGTACAGTTTGGAGAACTTGAGCATGTTGTCCAGGTTGGCTCCGCGAAACGAGTAGATGCTCTGGGCATCGTCACCCACAACGCACACCTTGGCACCGTTACGGGTAAGCTGCCATACAATGCAGTGCTGGGCGTAGTTGGTATCCTGATACTCATCAACCAGAATATATTTGAATGATGTGCCGTAGCGTTCCAGTACTTCCGGATGGTCACGGAACAGTATGAACGTATTGAGCAGCAGGTCATCAAAATCCATAGCGTCACTCTGGCGGCAGCGCTGCTCATAGCGCTCATATATCTTACCAGTCATAGGTATGCGCTTGAACTGGTCATGCTTGTAGATATCTGCATTCTGTACATAACCCGATGCCGTTATCAGACGGTTCTTGGCATTGCTGATACGGTTCTGCACGACACTTGCCTTGTAGGTCTTGTCATCCAGCTGCATATCCTTGACAATGGACTTGATCAGGTTCTGGCTATCCTGCTGGTCATAGATGGTGAAGTTGGAGGTGTATCCTATCTTATCAGATTCTGACCGCAGAATCCTGCTGAATATGCTGTGGAACGTACCCATCCAGAGATAACGGGCACGGCTCTCGCCCACTCGCGCCGCTATGCGCTGTTTCATCTCTCCGGCCGCCTTGTTGGTAAAAGTCAGCGCCAGTATGGACCATGGCTCCACTCCCTCCTCCAGCAGATGGGCAATCTTGTACGTGAGTACACGTGTCTTTCCGGAACCGGCACCGGCAATGACCATGCTGTCACCATCGGTATACAGTACGGCGTCACACTGGCTTGGGTTCAGTTCCTTCTGGTAATCAATCATAGTCAATCTTTTGTGAATGCGAATTTACAAAATCAGGGAATTATAATTATCTTCGTACCACATTAAGAGAAGATGAGTTTTCAACAACTGTTCCCGCTAACCGACAGCATCTGGATCTGTTTCATGGTCCTGACGCTGGTTTTGTTTGTGCCTATACTCTGCAAGAGGCTCAGATTCCCACAGATAGCAGGTCTCATAGTAACCGGAGTACTCATCGGTCCAGGTATACTCAACATTATCCACATTACCCCCGAGATCCAGTTCTTCAGCCGCATGGGACTGCTGTTCATCATGTTCTTTGCCGGATTGGGAATTGATCTGGAGGAGATGAAACGCAACAAGGTGTGGGGCGTTCTGTTCGGAGTACTTACCTTTACGGTACCATGGGTGCTCTGTTACCTGTCCTGCACATGGCTGCTGGAACTCCCGGCGCACACATCGGCCATATTGGCATGTATCATGGGGTCCCACACACTTATATCATACCCTATCATAAGCAGATACGGTCTTAGCCGCCGCAAGAGCGTGACAGTTTCTGTAGCCGGTGCCCTGGTTGCCATCCTGCTGGCACTGGTGGTATACGCCGTGATGATGTCAACCAACGGAAACGCCGACTTCAATCCGTTCTGGTTCATAATCAAGATTATCGTATACATCACGGCAGTGATACTGATTTACCCTCGTATGGCCCGCGGTTTTTTCCATAAGGTCACCAACAGTTTCTCACACTTCCTGTTCGTGATGATTCTGCTGGCGCTCAGCTGCGGTCTGGCACAGATGATTGGTTTAGACTCCATAGTAGGTGCGTTCCTGGCCGGTATCGTTCTGAACCGTTACATACCCAAGTCGTCTCCTCTGATGAACCGTCTGGATTTTGTGGGCAACACCCTGTTTGTTCCGCTTTTTCTTTTGGGCACGGGCCTTATGATAGACCTCAATGGAATGACAGGCAACTGGCTGTTCCTGAGCGTATTTACCACACTGTTCATAATAGGTACAATCGGTAAATGGTTTGCAGCACTGGCCACACAGAAGGCCAACGGATTCACCCGTAATGACCGTCGCGTAATATTCGGTCTGAGCGCATCACACGCCGCCGGAGCCCTGGCTATAGCAATGGGCGCCTACGATGGCGGTCTTATGGACAATACCACCCTTAGCGCCACAGTGCTTATTGTGCTGTTCTCATGCATCCTTAGCAACATCATAACTGAAAAGGCTGCCGATGTACTGCATCAGGACGAGTTGTCCGATACCGGATCAGAATCCCGACTGATGGTCATGCTTACCGGCTCCAATACCCTCCAGGCGCTAATGGACACTGCAATTACCCTGTATGACAAGAACAGTCCCGAACTGGTAGGTCTGTATGTCACCATCAACGGTGAACATGCGCCCAAATACATGCAGGACGGCAAGGGCCGATTGGAAGAGGCCTCCAGAATAGCGGCATCAGCCGATGTTCCGTTTATTGCACACAACCGCCTGGGTAACAATATTATAGACAGCATACTGCACGCATCCAATGAATTCTGCGCAGACCGCATACTTATGGGACTGCCGTTGCGTCACAACATTAACCTGCCTTATCTGGACAACATAATCAGTCCTCTCAATGACGGATTCCACGGTCAGATAGTTCTGCAGCGTTTTGTAACTCCCATAAACACCATACGCCGAATAGTGGTCCTGGTTCCCGGTCCGGTTATCCAGGATGAAGCTTTCGAGAAGTGTATGGAGAGCATCTACCGCATCACTATGGCAATAGGCTGCGCTACTGAGTTCTACGGTAAGGACCAGCCTATTTCGGCCGTACGCGGCACAGGACTCAATTTCTCAAGCGGACGGGTAACATACAACGAGGTAAGTGAGACTGCCGATATGCACTGGGTCATTAGCGGCCTCAAGGAGGATCATCTGCTCATGATTGTTGGACCGCGTGACAGTGAGACACACGCCGGACGTTCATTCCGTCACCTCTACGAGCGTATCCACATGCCCGAATCAGACTTCTCTACCATGCTGCTGTTCCCCGAGACCAAGAACGTCAAGGGTAAAGAAGAAGCCACGCTCCGCACAGAACGTGACTTCCTAAAGATGCTGCGCATGTAGAAATGCGCCTTACCATTTGGTAAACCTGAAAATAGCCTTGCCGTTTTCAAGTACCAGCTTATCTCTTTTCAACTCAATTACATTGAAAGTCGATACCTTATCTTTTATTCCTATCAGTTTGAGGTCATTGTCTATCGGCGGCCAGTTGTCATCATTATACATGGAAAAATCGAATGTCAGCTGATCTCCATTATCAGTCAACACACCGATTATGCAAAAACCGCTTCGCTTATCTTCTACCTTGACCAGATCCCTTGCAAAACTGAACCAGACTCCTTTCACGTCCTCTTTTGAGCTATTTCTGCCCATAAGGTCAACACCTTCCGGGTATTCGAGACAGTCCAGCCTCCACATGTAATCCAGCTTATCATTATGGAAAACATTCTCACAAGATTGCAACAGCACCATGAGAATCACCGCATAAATGGTTTTAATAGCTTTATTCATAGTAGTTTCCATAATTTGGACAGTGTAACCATAAAGCCGGCATTATTGCCGATCATGTCCCCGTCGTTATAATCCAGTCCGAGTGAAAGCCCTATCTTCCACCCGTATTCATCACCTAAACGATATGAACCTTCAAGCAGGCAACTGGTAACCTTCTGAACCTGATTGAGCGGATCCTCATATGTACCCCAATGGGCAGTATCCGTAAATAACGCCCTATAATTCCATCTTAGTCCGAATGCGCCTTCTATACCCAAATGATACATCAGAACGCGGTTACTGCGTAAACGCTGGCTGTAGTCCTTATTGTAAACGGGAGACAAAAGTATCGGGTTGCCTATATCATAACCTGACAAGCTGTACGAATCATACAATTCATGATTATACATTCCGTCGCAACCGTCAACACCCTCTATAACTGGATAAAAAGGTGCCTTGTAGATAGGACCGCACTGACCACGGGTATTCAACAGTTCCAGAACCACATTACTTACCGGTGCATTTTTCTTAAGATTAACCTCAATGCCCCAAAGAGCGTCAAACCAGTTGCGTCTGAAACCATAGAATACAAAATCCTTGTTTCCCTCCTGATTGTCCTTGTATTCTATACCCAGCATACTGGAATGATCCTCGTAGAAATGCTCATAATATGCCCTTACGCCCCATTCTTCTGTATGGTAATCAAAGGAGAGATGCCAACTTCCCAGGATATTGCCGTTCTCCTTTCCCTGCTTCCCTACCTTATTGAACGGCAGGAAGGCAGTCAGATATGCATCAGGACCCGAAGGAAGCCTATGTTCATCAATAATATCATCCGTGTAAAGTTGCCTGTTATGGAGTGTACCTCCGAATACCGAATACATTTCAAGCCCTATTGTAGCCTCCAAGGGAAAACGGTTGGCATCCCCCAACCTTACAAAGAAGGCTTTACTGTGAAACAGGAGGTCATCAGTATACTGATTACCGTTACATGCCTTTTCGGCCTGACTCTTTCTCCATTTGTCATCAGTCAATCTGCCGTAACTCACATGGCCTTTCAATGAGAACCATCGGCCTAAAACAGGAATACATGTAAAGTATGGTATACCCAGCCTTACTTGAGGAATCGGGCTGCTGTTACCCGACCAGGTAAGACCACCTGTACTCAATGTCTTGTTCTTAAGTTCTCCCCAACGTTCCTGCATTCCGACATCCAAGCCGATCCATTTATAACTCAGATCAACGTACAACTGATGCAGGAACAGACCTGAACTGGTGTTTGCCTGCGCCCCGAAATCAAGTCCGTAATCCACCCCTATTCCGTTTGGCAATGACATATCGCCTTTGGCGGCAAGATGCATCAGTCCACTCTCTTTCTCAATTGATGACAATCCCTGACGGTTGGATGTATGCCAGAATGGAGCATAAGTGCCTTTACCAAACGATCCAGCTGACTCAAAGCCCAGGACAAGGTTCTTATGGACTTGTGTCCCTTTATGCATACCATCATCCTGAGCAGACATGTATAATGGTATGAATGTAAGTATGACCGTTGTATATACTGACCTTAAAAACCTGTTTTGCATCCTTGGAGTGATTTGATATGATTCTCAAATGTAGGCATAAAAACGGAATAACACAACAAAGACGGTTCTTTCTGTACAACACACAGCAAGAACCGTCCTTATTGCGTTATGACCGCCCTTGATTATTTGAATATCAGCTGAGCGAACTTGTAAAGGCCATATTTCCAGACAACAAAGTTGTGCTCACCGTCAGGATAGCTGATAAGTGTGCAGGGGATACCGTTCTCGTCGCAGAAAGCCTTAAGCTGTGTGCTGTTTCCGATCAGACCATCACGGCTGCCGCATACCATCCACAGAAGTTTGTTCTCCTTCTTGACCTTCTCAACATCAGGAATGAGCTGAGCTGCGCGCTGGGTGTTGGGAGCTGATGAGAATCCGCCCACGTATGCGAACTTGTCCATGTTGGCAAGACCGAAGTTAAGAGACTGACCGCCACCCATTGACAGACCTGCGATAGCAGTGTGCATCTTGTCACCATAGGTGCTGAAATGACTGTTGATGTAAGGCATAAGGCTTCCGATAAGGTCCTTGTCAAATACGCCGAAAGCGCCGGCTGAACCCATACCGCCCTGGCGGGAGTCATTGGCTGCAGCACGTCCGTTAGGCATTACCACAATCATATCGGCCACCTTGCCGTCGGCGTAGAGGTTATCCATGATTATGTTGGGTACACCGCCGTCATTCATCCATTCCCACTCGTCACCACCTATTCCGTGGAGCAGATACAGCACGCTGTACTTCTTCTTCGCATCATACTTCGGAGGCAGATAGACGTTTGCCTTACGCGTTGTACCTACCGATTCCGACTGGTACTCAATGAGTTTTACGGTACCCTTTGCGATTCCCGCACGCTCCTGGTCGAAACCCTCCGGTGCAGGCTTGTACTCATTGAACTTCACATCGATGTTCTGACGATTGCCAAACATAGGGATATTCGGCTCTTGTGCATTGGCGGTCATCAACGAGATGGAAAGCAATGCTGCTAAATAAATTCTCTTCATTTGTTTATTACAGATTGATTAATAATTTGATAACCTTATTGTTCTCATTGACCGTTTAGGTCTTTTCGTTATTACAAAAGTTCTGTTTTTTCTGATTCCCCCAAAACATTTGTAACTGGAATATGGTCGCAAATGTAACTATTTTCCAGTTACCATCCAAATTTAATGATCGTTTTTTTTAGATATTTGTGTCAACTTCTATGTTATTGCCAAAACTTTTATCTCCCTATGCGACTGTTCCTTTACATCAACGACCAC
>CAJOLR010000013.1 GCA_905235565.1 uncultured Bacteroidaceae bacterium
GTCAATATTTGCCATAATTTCAGATGTTTAATAACTATATAAAGTTACTAATAATCAGTAATATGAACAAATATTTAAGCCGATAATTTTATCATTTTTATAAGAATAATTAGATGGAATTGTCGGCAAAAACCGAGAAAAAAGATTAAAGTTAACTTAACACCCTAGGCCTGACCCCAATTGTATCATTTTACTTGTGTACAAGGGTGCCGATAGGTTCGCCGGCAATAACCTTCTTAAGGTTTCCCGGAACATCCATATTGAATACGTAGATGGACAGACCGTTCTCCTTACACATGGTGGTGGCGGTCAGATCCATCACCTTCAGGTTGCGGTTGTAAATCTCATCGAAAGTGATTTCATCAAACTTGGTGGCGGTGGGGTCCTTCTCGGGATCGGCCGTATATACGCCATCCACGCGGGTACCCTTGAGCATTACATCGGCCTCAATCTCTATGCCGCGCAGGGATGAGCCGGTATCGGTGGTAAAATAGGGATTGCCGGTGCCGCCCACCAGGATGGCCACCTGGCCCTGCTCCATTGCGTCAATGGCTTTCCACTTTGAGTAGAGCTCGCCGATGGGCTCCATGCGGATGGCGGTGAGCACCTTGTTGGGGCAGTCTATCGATGTGAGTGCGGAGCTGAGTCCCAGACCGTTGATTACGGTTGCCAGCATACCCATCTGGTCACCCTTGACACGGTCAAAGCCCTTGCCTGCCCCCTTGAGACCACGGAATATGTTGCCGCCGCCAATCACAATGCCTGTCTGCACACCCATATCATGTATCTCCTTGATCTGCTGTGCATACTCACCCAGACGTTTCTCGTCTATTCCGTAACGCTGCTCACCCATCAGGCTCTCGCCACTGAGCTTGAGCAATATCCTTTTGAATCTTGCCATACTGAAATCTGTATTTAATTACACAAAAGTACTGAATAATTCATTTTTCCGGACACATTTTGTTCTCTTTTCCGTCCTGTAATCAGGAATAAGTATAACCAGAGTCAACTTCTGTCCGGTATAATACAATATGCAACAGTTTTGCAACGGTTATTTGTTGCTTTGAGGATTCTGGTGTGATACTTTTGTCCCGTAACCAATGCAGTTAAAGATCCGATATGACATCTGATGCGGATCCGGAAATCTTACAGAATTGTAAGATACTAAGCATCGGTATATATGATCGTAGTAATAGGAAAGAACCTGAAGATCTTAATTTGGAAGGATCAGAACCATATAATCCTGAATGTGAATGGAATATTGAATCCGCCGCAGGTTTGAATGTTTTCTTGTCCGTGCAGTATATGAAAAAATTGATAATTGACGGAAAGGATATAGGCCGTCTTACCATCAGTGGTCATATGACGCCCGATGAGGAAGCCGCCCTCAAGGCCCGCTTCCCCAAAGCCATCATCACACGCAGGAAGTAGGCAAAAGCACAAACTGCACCTGTTTGAATTCATAGGTCCGGTGCTCACCGCTGCGCGTAAGGAGCATCAGGCAACCATCGGGACGGATTCCCTCGATGCAGGCCTCAAAAACGCCCTTTTCATCGCGGAATCTGTAGTACCCTTGGCGGCGGTACAGACGGCTGCGGTAAAGCTTGTCAACACTGGCGCGCTGACCGGGGGAGCCAAGTTCCATATAGCCTATGAAACGTTCAATGATATCGTTCAGCAAGGTATCGCGGTCATAGTCACGGCCGGTAATGTTCTTGAGCGATATCGGGTTGGGGGCATCGCTCACAAATACCTCCTGATTGACATCCAGTCCTACGCCCACAACGGTGTCCAGGATTGAGCTGCCCTGCAGGGTATTCTCTATCAGGATACCGGCCATCTTGAAGTCCTTATAATATATGTCATTGGACCATTTGACCGAGAAACCGGCGGCATACTCCGGTCCTGCTGCCGCAATGACTGCGTCCGATACCGCCAGGGCAATAGCCTCGGATATATAGAACTGCTCCTGCACCTTTATCCCCTTGGGATGCGCCAGAATGCTGAACAGCAGGTTCTTGCCCTGTTCAGACTCCCAGGTGTTACCCTTCTGTCCGCGTCCGGCCGTCTGGAAATCGGCCACCGCTACCTCATAATCAAATTCAGGGTCTCCCCCGTTAAGTTCACGCAGATAGGTGTTTGTGGAACCTATGCTGTCACTTCTGTGCCACTTTATCTTACTCATCATTCCACCGGCGGAAAGAACGCCTGCTCTATATGTTCAACCTTAAAATCCCCATCCTCTATGCTGATGGACACTATATCAAACCTGACATCCATATCAACCTGCCTGAATCTGATATACGCATCGGCCGTATGTATTGTGCGCCTTATCTTCTTGTCATCGACAAATGACCACGGGGCACCGTAATCCGTGCTGGTACGCGTCTTTACCTCCACAAACACAAGTGTAGAGTCTTTTGTCACTATCAGGTCCAGTTCCTTGTGTCCGCTTCGCCAGTTCCGGTCCAGTATTGTATAGCCGTGTTCCTCAAGATACCGGGCGGCGATATCCTCGCCCTCCTGTCCAAGAATCAGGTGTTTTGCCATGAATGTCAGTGTTTGTAGTGCAAAAGTAGTCAGTTTGTTGAGTTATTTTAATATCTTCGTACCGATTTCGTGCCGAATATGGAGAAAAAGGGTGTCCAAACAAGAAAGGAACGTTACAGTTTCCTTGTCAATCCGGATGAGAAGCAGATGATAGAGAACTATCTGCGCAAATACAAGATCCGCAACCGCAGCCGCTGGATGCGTGAGACTCTTATCACTTTCATTATCAAAAAACTGGATCAGGATTATCCCACCCTGTTCAACGAGCAGGAGATGCGCCGATGACACAGGATGAGCTTGACATAAAGTTCATGAAGATGGCGCTCGATGAGGCCGCCGCAGCAGCCGCCCAGGATGAAATTCCTGTAGGTGCCGTGATAGTGTGCAAGGGAATGGTGATTGCCCGTGCCCACAACCTGACCGAGACCCTGACCGATGTCACCGCCCATGCCGAGATGCAGGCCATAACAGCCGCCGCCTCATATCTGGGAGGCAAATATCTGGACCAATGCACCCTGTATGTGACGCTGGAGCCTTGTGTGATGTGCGCCGGCGCAATCGGCTGGTCACAGCTGCAGCGTCTGGTCTATGGTGCATCGGACCCTAAACGCGGCTCCACAATCTACGCTCCGAATGCGCTCCATCCCAAAACGCAAGTCACATCCGGCGTATTGGCCGATGAGTGCTTACAGATACTCCAGGATTTCTTTAGATCAAAACGTTAATGTTCTTATAAGCGGAACAGAAGGGATATATATTCTCTGAAACTACGCGCTTCGCGCTATCCCTCCCACACCCCAATAAGACGTCCTGAAAGGCATGAGTAAACTCCAGCCTTCCAGGCCATCTTCTTGTGCTGCGGGCCCCTCCCGTTCACAAGCCCACGGGCGGCCATGGTTTCCGAGATTATATATCCCTTCTGTTCCGCTCGCTTAGCAAGTTTCTGCTCAGTTCTCTTTACGGTATTTGTCCTCTGTTTCATCTTCCAGCATACTGAGGTAGCTGGTGTAGCGGGAGAGATGGATTTTTCCCGCTTCCACAGCACTTTTTACGGCGCAGTCGGGCTCGTTTATGTGCATGCAGTTGCCGTAGCGGCAATCAGAAGAATACTTGAAAATCTCGGGGAAATAGTGGCTTATCTCCTCATGCTCCATATCAAATGTGCCGAATCCCTTGATTCCCGGAGTATCAATAATCCAGCCGCCCTCGGGCAGGGGGAACATCTCGGAGAAAGTAGTGGTATGCATACCGGTATCGTGCTTCTCGGATATCTGGCCGGTACGCTGATTAAGATCAGGTAGTATACGGTTTATAAGAGTGCTCTTGCCCACGCCCGAATTACCTGCTATAAGTGAGACCTTACCTTTAAGCAAAGCGCGCACACGGTCCACACTGTTGCCGTGCAGAGCATCGCACTCAACGCACTTATAATCAATTGCGCGATACAGGGATATAAGTTCATCGGCCAATGCCTTATCCTGGTCCGACAACAGATCATACTTGTTGAAAACCAGAATCACCGGAACCCTGTAGGCCCAGGCCGATGCCAGGAATCTGTCGATGAATACGGTGGAAGTGACCGGATGGCTTATAGTAACCACCAGCAGGCATTGGTCCAGGTTGCAGGCAAGTATATGTGACTGTTTGGAAAGATTAGAGGAACGCCGGATGATATAGTTCCGGCGTTCCTCTATTGCTGTAATGTACGCCGGCTCGCCCGAACGCGCCGGAGCAAACTCCACATAGTCTCCTACGGCTACGGGATTGGTACTTTTGATGCCTTTGATGCGGAACGTTCCCTTGATGCGGCACTCCTGGTCCTGGCCGTCATCGGTGCGGACCAGATAGCTGCTGCCGGTATTCCGAATAACTAATCCGCGCATCAGCAGTTATACGGTCATGATCTCTTTCTCCTTCTCGGCAAAGAGCTCATCGGCTTTCTTTATATACTTGTCATGCAGTTTCTGGAGCTTCTCCTCGGCATCCTTCTCGGCATCCTCGGGCAGACCATCCTTCTGGGCCTTCTTGAGGGTATCCAGAGTATCTCTACGGGCGTTGCGGATGGATATCTTGGTGCTCTCGTTAACCTTTCCGCTCTGCTTTACCAGGTCGCGGCGACGCTCCTCGGTAAGAGGCGGAATGGCCAGACGGATTATCTCACCGTTGTTGGTGGGCATTATTCCTACTGATGAGTCAATGAT
This sequence comes from uncultured Bacteroidaceae bacterium, assembly GCA_905235565.1. Taxonomy (GTDB): domain Bacteria; phylum Bacteroidota; class Bacteroidia; order Bacteroidales; family Bacteroidaceae; genus Colenecus. Next base: position 4,752 of record CAJOLR010000013.1, read on the forward strand.
GGCTTTCTCAATGACCTTAATCATATTCTTGTCCCAAGGACGAATGGCAATGGTGCGGGCGTCGGGGGTGGAAAGGGCAGCCACATTGTTCAAAGCTACCATTGAACCGTATGAGTCTACCCGGATATCGTCCAGGATACGCACGTTGGCCTTTCCGGCACGTATATGCGCAAACTCATCTTCAAGGTGAATGATGGCCATTTCCATCTGCTCCTCAGCTTCAGCGAGGCAGTTGTTTACATCAAACATATTTCTGTCTTTTTAATCGGTTAGGGCACATGGCAATCTGTCTGTGCTTTTGGCAAAGTTAAAGCATTTTCGGATTAATCTTAACAAAACTCATATATTATTATTAAATTCGCGGGTTGTAAGACACTTGCTTCTGGCGATGAAAACCTGTTACTATCCTTCACTTGACAAGATGGCTCCCATAACTTTGGAGCAGATGTCGTCAATCCGTCTCATGAACCGGACTGACAGCAAATATCTGGCCAACGAGGCTCAGTTGCAGGCTCTGCTCAAGATGGCAGAGAACGAGTACATGGTTCAGGAAATAGACGGCAAGCGCATCTCGGAGTACTCTACAATGTATCTGGATGACCAGTTCAACACCATGTACCTGAATCACCACAATAAGCGTGCCACCAGACAGAAGGTCAGGGTCCGCACTTATGTCGATACTGATACAAGTTTCTTTGAAGTCAAGCTTAAGAACAATCATGGCAGGACTAAAAAGAATCGTATCCAGCTGACAGGTGCCGATACTTTTCTGGCGGACGGCGCATCGGACTTCCTGAGGGAGAATGCCATGCTGGATATTCCTCTGGAGGCCATGCAGCCCAAGATTTCGAATCATTTTTATAGGATTACGCTTGTAAACAACGCCAAGACCGAAAGGCTTACCATTGACCATGCGCTCTCATTCCACAATGAGGTTTCCGGTATAGACCGAAGTATGGACAATCTGGTTGTCATTGAGGTGAAAAGGGACGGTAATACCTATTCGCCGATACTTGACATGCTGCATAAGCTGCGCATTTTTCCCAGTGGATTCAGCAAGTACTGCATCGGTATGGCGCTTACAACCCCTGGTATCAAACGGAATCTTTTCAATGAGAGGATCAGAAGAATAGAAAAATTAACATCAATATGATAATGAACTTGTTGACATTTTTAGCCGGAGGCGTTGGGCAGGCATTGGCCGCAGCCTCTGAAGAAACAGAATTGTTCGGTGAAGAGACAGATGGCCTGTTGGCCAGCCTGGGTAACACTCCTTTCTGGCCTGTATGGTCAAGTATCTGGGAACTGTTGATCCGCCTTGTCATCAATATCTTAACTGTCGGTCTTATCGTGCATGCCTTCTATTATCCCAAAGCCAAAAGGCGTGACTACTATTTTACCTTCTCTCTGATAGGTGTAAGCATATTCATGCTCATATACCTGATGGGAGGCGTAAAGCTTAAGATCGGTTTTGCCCTGGGCCTGTTTGCCATATTCGGTATCATCAAATACCGTACCGAACAGGTGCCCATACGTGAGATGACCTATATGTTCATCATAATAGCTGTTGCCGCCATCAACGGACTGGCCACCAGCGTCAGTTATTTTGAACTGATAGGCACCAATCTCATTTTCATCATCGCCTTGGCTATCTGCGAGAACACCAAATGGATGAAACATGTACCTACCAAGCTTGTCAAATATGATAATGTGAATCTGATTGCGCATGGCAAGGAGGAGGAGCTCAAGGCAGACCTGGAAAAACGTCTGGGCTTGAAGATTATTCGTATAGAGGTTGGTAATGTAGATTTCCTCAAGGATTCGGCCATTATCAAAATCTATTATGAACCCGTTATGGATGAGTTCGGAACCATAGATACTGTAATGAAAACCGGAAAGATAAGATGAGACGCTCATTGTTTTCTGCATGTTGTGCATTAATGGTTTGCCTGACCTCTACAGCTCAGGCAACATGGGGCTTCCGCGGAGGTGTAGGCGTGGACAAGAAGATAACCAAGGGTATGAGTGCCGGTTTTGAAGTCAGGTATCATCAGTCTGACAATTTCCAGAGTACAGACCGATGGAGTGCCGGTGCCTCTCTGAGCAAACGTCTTTACCGCAATGAAGCCAAGACATTCAATGTCAAGAGTTCGGTGGGCTACAAGTTTATGAATATTTACAATGAATGGTCTACCAAGTACAAGGGTGATCCGGAGATTGTGGTTGAGGATGATCTGGAACCTCAGTATTATATTGATAATAACTATGACTTCAATCTGAACAATGCTTACGTGGAGACCCGTCACCGCATCACCGCATCGGTACAGGCGGCGGCTGAGTTCGGCAGATTCAAGATATCCCTGCGCGAAAGCTACCAGTTCACTCACCGGGACAGCGCCGAGTATACAAAGGACAAATACCGCTATGATGACAACACCTGGACTATCAAGAGCAGTACTGACGGCAAGTCTCCATCCAATACTAATGTGCTGCGGTCCAGGATCAGCATGGATTATGACATCCCTCATTGGAAACTCGATCCTTTTGTGTCATATGAGATGTTCAATGGCATAGATGACAGCTTCAACGTAGAAAAGTCAAGGATAACCGCAGGAGTTGAATTCTCTATCCAAAAGAAACACAACTTTGAAGTTGCGTATCTCTGGCAAAACCAGCACGATGATGATGAACCGGCAGGTTCGTTCATATGTCTGGATTACACATTCGAGTTCTGACAGCGATGAAGCGGCTGTGTCTGATAATAGCCCTGATTCTGGCCATTCCCGTTTTTGGCCAGGGACAGGTTGCCGCAATCAAAGACAGTCTCACACGGAATCTGGAACTTGAGAATCTCAGGAAGATCACCATCAGGGACGGGAATCTTATTGCCTCATATTCCGATGGCACCACTAAGCAGCTGCAGTTGTCTGACTCCGAGAAACTCCAGCTTACCTTCACGGCAGCCGAATCGGATTTTGAGGCAACAGCCAAACCTGTCTATACTATTTATGACTTGAGCGGTAGGGTTGTACAGTCCAACAAAGACTCCAAGACCGATGAGCCTTTTGACCTGAGCGGGTTGTCATCGGGCATTTACCTTCTCAGGACCGATAACCGCACCATCAAGATAGTTAGGTAATCAGTTGCTCAAAAAATAGAGTAAAAGTTTGCCTACCTCCGTAAAAAGGCATAATTTTGCACCCGCTTAACAGCAATTAGAGGTAGATCCGCTAGCTCAGCAGGTAGAGCACATCCCTTTTAAGGATGGGGTCTCGGGTTCGAACCCCGAGCGGATCACCAGAAAATCGCTTCAGAATATCTCCTGAAGCGATTTTCCATTTTTAAAAGGTTATTTTTCGTGCCCCATTCGTGCCCCGGTTTTCAATCACTACTAACTAAATAATCAATTCTCAGAGAGGTCACAAACCTTTTTAGTCGGCCTGATTATTATTTTCATTTTCATCACAAGATAAAGATTGCCTTTGTTTTAAAAAAAAGGATGACTACTTTTTAGTCACCCCCTCTCTCAACGCCTCTTGATTTCCTCAAAGTCTACGTATTCACCGTCTGAGTCCGACAATACTTTCTTCTTGTTGCGTGGACGCTTGCGGATGGTCTGATGTGTATCCGTGTCTTGCTGCGGATGTCCGGTCAACCTGCGAAAGAAACCTACTACTGCATTCAGGAACGTAGCCAGGAGGTCACGTGCAAAAGTCAGCACCGCAAGCAGCACAAACAGCAGGATGAATATTATGACCGAAATTAATATGAGCATGAATTACGCTTTATCTATTAACGGCAAAAAACTTGCCTTGCCTGTCAGTGCTGACCTTTTGTCAGAACTGACAGTATGATATACCAGACTATAACTGCCGAGAGACCTTTCTCGCGGAGAATGATCAGAATTATGGCAGCCACTATCAGGAACATGAAACGGACCTTGTTATCGGCCCATTTGAGGTTCTTGAACTTGAGCGAGAACATAGGTATCTCACTTGTCATCAGCCAAGAGAAGATAATGACAAGCGGTGTTATGAAGCCCGGTGCTCCCGGCAGGTCAATGAGGTTGAACTGGAAAAGGCCGCAGACAAACAGCGCATTGGCAGGTACTGCCAGACCAAGGAACGAAGAGGTCTGACGCTCATCCGTATTGAACTTGGCCAGACGAAGTGCCGCACAAACCACAATAATCAGACCGATGTAAGGAATGATTGCTGCTATTGTATCAGTGCTGTAGTTGAACTGGCGCAGTGTCATGACGCAAAGTATTGAGGGTGCCAGTCCGAATGTGATAAGGTCTGCCAGAGAGTCAAGTTCCTTTCCTATGGGAGAGTAGGATTTGAGCAGACGGGCCGTAAGACCGTCGCAGAAATCAAACAGCGCGCCGGCCACAACCCACAGAAGGGCGTGCCAGGCATCTGAATTGAACGCTGCAAAAACTGCCATGCAGCCTGAAAGCAGGTTGCAGCAGGTAATAGCATTTGGTATATGTCTTGTTATGCGGTTTGCCATTTGTCTTTATGAAAGTTTGGCCAGAATGGAGATGTCGGCAGTGACCTTCTGGTTTACCTTGACGCATATGAGTGTGTCAACCGGAAGATAGACATCAACCCTGGACCCGAATTTTATGAAACCCATTTGACTGTCAATACGGCTTTCGTCACCTGGCTTGCAATATGTTATGACCCTGCGGGCAAGAGCGCCGGCTATCTGACGCAGCATTATCTCCTTGCCTTCAGGAGTTTTTATCACTACTAACGAACGTTCGTTCTCCGTGCTTGCCTTAGGCTTGAAGGCTGCATGGTAGTTGCCGTCCTGATGCTCCACCTTGGTTACGGTGCCGTTTACAGGGAACCAGTTGGCATGAACGCTCCATACGCTCATGAATATGGATACAACAATGCGGCGGTCTTTGAAATAATCGGTTTCATCGACCTCTTCGATGGATACTATCGTACCGTCGGCCGGTGATACCACTACCTGCTCCTGGTCATCGCTGGGAAAACGTCTGACAGGATTCCTGAAGAAATTCAGAAAGAACCATACAAAAAAGAGTGTTATGGCAAGAGTTGCATAAGACCACCATCCGGATATGTCATGAATCAGAAACAGAGGCAGGTTTACGACAAAGAACAATATTGCCACTATCGTCAGTGTTGTCTTTCCTTCTGGGTTGATGCTGGGATGTTTTCCGTTGCTTTCGGTCATTTTGGCGTGTTTTATTTTACAAAGATAAGGCTTTTAAGTTTAATACAAAAGTGGAGTGTCCTTTTTTGAACATATTCAAAAGTTTACTGCAGGTACGTATACATCCTGTCCTGTTGAAAACTTTGGAGCGGCGGTATTGCACGGAACGGGCGTTGTGAGTAACTTTAAAAACTTTTTCGACCAGAAGCAATCATGCAGGAATTTGTCCATCTACACGTGCATACGCAGTACTCTCTGCTGGACGGCCAGACCAACATCAAGAAGATGGTTGACAAGGCTATAGCAGACGGTATGCGTGGTGTTGCCGTAACCGATCACGGCAATATGATGGGTATAAAGGAGTTCAAGAACTACTGCGACAAGAAGAATGATGAGCTCAAGGAGCAGGGAAGGCATTTCAAGCCTATCATAGGCTGCGAGGTTTATGTGGCTCCGCGCCGCAAGGAACAGCGCGAAAGCAAGGAACTGGACGGTGCCAACTATCACCTTATACTGCTGGCCAAGAATGAGAAGGGTTATCATAACCTCATCAAGATAGTGTCCCGGGCATGGACAGACGGTTTCTATTCACATCCGCGTACAGACAAGTATGACCTGGAGAGGTATCATGAGGGTATTATCTGCTGTTCGGCCTGTCTGGGAGGCGAGGTCCCTAAACTGATAACCGCGGGCCGTATCGAAGAGGCAGGGCGGGCGGTTGAGTGGTTCCATAACCTGTTCGGTGATGACTATTATCTGGAACTGCAGCGCCATAGGGCTACCGTTCCCAAGGCCAACCATGAGGTCTATCCGCTTCAGGTAAAAGTTAATGAGCAGCTTAAGGAGATGTCCCGTAAGTTCGGCATCAAGACTATATGCACAAACGATGTCCATTTCCTGGATGAGGAGAATGCCGATGCCCATGAGCTGCTGATATGTCTGTCGACAGGACGTACCCCGGATGACCCGAGCCTGATGCGCTACTCAAAGCAGGAGTGGTTCAAGACCACCGAAGAGATGAACAATCTGTTTGCCGATGAACAGGAGGCGCTGGCCAACACGGTCGAGATACTGGACAAGGTAGAGGAGTACTCCATAAACCATGCTCCAATCATGCCCAACTTTGCCATACCGGAAGAGTTCGGAACGGAGGAGGAGTATCGCCAGCGCCTGACAGAGGAGGACCTGTTCAGGGAGTTCACATGCAACGAGCATGGCGAGACGGTGATGTCAAAGGAGGAGGCCGATAAGAAGATAAGGAAACTGGGCGGCTATGACAAGCTGTACCGTATCAAGCTGGAGGCCGATTATCTGGCAGAACTCACGATGAAAGGCGCAAAGGTGCGCTATGGTGATCCCATTCCCGATAACGTTCTGGAACAGCTTAAGTTTGAGCTGCATATCATGAAGACCATGGGTTTCCCGGGCTACTTCCTGATAGTCCAGGATTTCATTAACGCCGCCCGTAATGAATTGGGCGTTTCGGTTGGCCCGGGGCGTGGTTCGGCTGCCGGATCGGCAGTGGCCTACTGCCTTGGGATCACTCAGATAGACCCCATCAAATATGACCTGCTGTTTGAGCGTTTCCTCAATCCTGACCGTATCTCATTGCCCGATATTGATGTGGATTTTGATGATGACGGCCGCGGACGTGTCCTGCAGTGGGTGACCGAAAAGTATGGAGTAGAGAAGGTGGCCCATATCATAACCTACGGCTCCATGCAGACCAAAATGGCCATCAAGGACGTGGCACGCGTGCTTGAGGTTCCGCTGGATGTATCCAACAACCTGTGCAAGGCCATACCGGACAGGCTGCCCGATACCCCGGAAGGCAAGTCCCGGAAGGTCAACTTCAAGAATGTTCTGGAGTGCGTTCCGGAGATACAGCAGGCAGCGGCATCGGACGATGAGAGACTGCGCAAGACCATACAGTTCGCCAAGATGCTGGAGGGCAATGTGCGCGGTACGGGCGTACATGCTTGCGGAACGATAATATGCCGTGACGATATCACGGACTGGGTACCGGTATCCATAGCTACGGACAAGGATACCGGCGAACGCCTGCTGGTTACCCAATATGAGGGTAGCGTGATTGAGGACACCGGCCTTATCAAAATGGACTTCCTGGGCCTTAAGACCCTGTCCATCATCAAGGAGGCTGTTGAGAACATAAAGAACAGCCTGGGCATAGATGTGGATATAGAAAAAATACCCATCGATGACAGTAAGACTTTCCAACTCTATTGTGAGGGCCGGACGATAGGAACTTTCCAGTTTGAATCCCCAGGCATGCAGAAATACCTGCGTGAACTGCAACCCGGCGTCTTTGAGGACCTCATAGCCATGAATGCCCTCTACCGGCCTGGCCCCATGGACTACATCCCTGATTTCATCGACCGGAAGCTTGGACGTAAACCCATTGAGTACGATATCCCGATTATGGAGAAGTACCTTAAGGATACATACGGGATAACGGTTTATCAGGAGCAGGTCATGTTGCTTTCACGGCTGCTGGCCGGATTCACGCGCGGTGAGAGTGATACCCTGCGCAAGGCCATGGGTAAGAAACTTAAGGATAAGCTGGACCACCTGAAACCCAAGTTCATCGAGGGTGGAAAGGCAAACGGCCATGACCCCAAGGTGCTGGAGAAGATCTGGGCTGACTGGGAGAAGTTCGCATCCTATGCGTTCAACAAGTCACATGCAACCTGCTACTCGTGGGTAGCTTATCAGACCGCTTACCTCAAGGCCAATTATCCGTCACAGTATATGGCTGCGGTGCTGAGTCGTGCCGCCGATATTACCGAGGTGACCAAACTGATGGATGAATGCAAGGCCATGGGCATAAACGTGCTTGGACCGGATGTTAATGAGAGTGTCCCAAGATTCGGTGTCAATGCCAAGGGTGATATCCGTTTCGGTATGGCATCTGTTAAGGGCGTGGGCGAGAATGCCGTATCGGCCATCGTTAATGAACGTAAGGCCAACGGTCCGTACAAGAGCATATTTGACTTTGTGCAGCGTGTAAACCTGAGCGCCTGTAACCGCAAGAACATTGAGAACCTTGCATTGGCCGGTGCGTTTGACTGTTTCCCTGAGATAAGTCGTGAACAGTTTGTCCAGCCATGCGGCAAGAATGAGGTGTTCAGTGATGTGCTGGTCCGCTACGGCACCAAGTATCAGTTGGACCGTCAGGAATCTCAGAACACCCTATTCGGCGATATGGGTCAGGTGGACCTGATAGCAACCCCATCCATTCCCGAGGCTCCCGAATGGCCGCTTCTGGAGAAACTCAATAAAGAGAAGGATCTTGTGGGAATCTATCTTTCGGCCCATCCTCTTGATGAGTATAGGGTAATATTGGAAAACGTTTGTACCATAGGCGTGACACAGCTTGAGGACCGTGCGGCGCTGGTGGGCAAGGATATCATATTGGGAGGCATAGTGACAGGTGTAAGGGAGTCACGCACCAAGACCGGCAAGCCGTGCGGTTTTACCAGGATCGAGGATTTTACAGGTTCTTATGAGATTGCACTGTTCGGTGAGCCCTGGCTCAAGTGGGCCAATATGATGAAGACGGGAAACTATCTGTTCATCAAAGCCAGTTGCCAGCCGTATCGGTACAGTCCCGAAAAGGTGGACTTTGTAATAAACTCGGTCGAACTGCTTCAGGACGTAAAGGATACCGCAATCAGTTCGCTTACACTTTCCATGCCTGTCTCAGAGCTGGACAAGGAGTTTGTGAGTGATCTGGATGCACTTACGGCAAAAGAGGGAAACACCACACTCAAATTCGTCATGTCGGACCTGGCATCACCGGACAGCAAGGTATCCCTTTCATCGGCCAGAAAGATAACCGTAACCCAGAAGATGATGGATTACATCAAAAGTAGAGAAACTATTAATTATTCATTCAATCAATAAAACTGTAAACTATGGAATTCGAGATTACCAGTCAGAATTTTGCCGAAATCACACAGCAGGCCAAGCCGGTGCTGATTGATTTCTGGGCAACATGGTGCGGACCATGCAAGCGTTTGGGCCCCATCATAGAGGAGATTGCCACCGAGTATGACGGCAAGGCTGTCATCTGCAAGTGCGACATTGAGGAGAACGATGAACTGACCGAGAAGTTCGGTATCATGAACGTTCCTACCGTAGTGTTCCTGAAGGAAGGCAAGGAGGTTGACCGTGTGGTAGGCCTGGCTATGAAAAACGTATATCAGGACAAACTTAACGCTCTGCTCTGATTATGGCACAGGATGAGTTCCTTGAGGATGACCTTGACGATCAGAAGACCGTCGAGTATATCAAGAATACACTTCCGCAGGACCTTAAGGAGAAATACACCGATGACATCATCTATTACATGCTGGATGTGATAAATGACTATTTCACCACCAGCGGAGTGTTGGATCAGGAGCCCGATGCTGACGGCTGTATCGATATAGACAACGATGCACTTGTGGCATACATCATAAAAGAGGCCAGGAAGGACAAAATTGGCTCCTTCCCGGCCGATGAGGTTATTCTGATCGTGGAGGCAGAGGCCGATTATGTAGATTCTCTGGGAGAATAGTACAATTGGGGACTGTCCCCTTTTGTACTATTCTATGGTGCGTGAGCCATCACTGTTCTCGGTGATGGTTACTTTTTTTGCATCAAGGGGCAGCAGTTCCTCTACCAGTTCCGGCCACTCGATGAAACAGAGGGCACCGCTGTAGAAATAGTCCTCATAGCCCAGGTCATATACCTCCTCAAGTTTCTTGATACGGTAGAAATCAAAGTGGTATATGAGTTCGGCGGTAGTCTGGGACCGATACTCGTTTATTATGGCGAATGTGGGTGAGTTTACCTCGTCCTCCACGCCCAGCAGCCTGCACAGGGCTTTTATGAATGTGGTCTTGCCGGCACCCATCTTGCCGTAGAACGCAAACACTGTATCATCGCCCATTTGTCCGATAAATTCGCGGGCGGCTTCCTCTATATGGTCAAGGTCTTTTATAGTGATGTTCATTTCTTTTTGGGGTTTAGGGTTATGAACGGTATTATCATCTCCTCGAGCGATACGCCTCCGTGCTGGAAGGTCTCTTTGTAGAACGATGCAAAACTGTTGAAGTTGTTCTGATATACAAAATAATCGGCCTCAGTACAGAAAATGTATGATGTGCTCACGTTGGGGGACGGCAGATGAGCCTTAAGCGGTTCACTGATTTCATACACATCCTTAGGATTGAACCTCAGGTTCTTACCCAACTTGTACCGAAGGTTTGTATTGGTGGTCCGGTCACCTGCTATCTTAATGGCGTGATTGACCAGTATGCTGCCGTGATCGGTGGTAATCATGACCTTACGTCCGGTAGCTGCCATGGAACGGAACAGTTCACGTACCGATGAGTGCCTGAACCAGGAGAGTATGAGACTGCGGTATGCCGCCTCATCATTGGCCAGTTCCCGCATCATGCGAGAGTCTGTCTTGGCGTGTGACAGGATGTCTATGAAGTTTACCACAACTACATTCAGGTCATTGGACAGCAGGTTGTTGAATTGGCTGAGCAGCTTGTCGGCCGCAGCCGAATCATTGACCTTATTATAAGAAAAGGTGTTCCTGCGGCGGTAACGTTCCAGATGGGTCTGTATCAGGGGTGCCTCGTTAAGGTTCTTGCCCTCCTCGGAATCCTCATCGACCCACAGGTCCGGGAACATCCGGCTTATCTGTTCTGGCATCAGACCGGAGAATATGGCGTTGCGGGAGTATTGGGTGGCCGTAGGCAGGATGCTGTAGTAAAGCTGTTCTTCAAAAGAGAACAGGTCGGCAAGTTCGGCCGAAAGCACACGCCATTGGTCATACCGGAAATTATCCATCACTATCAGGAACAGCTTCTCGCCGTTGTCAAGTGCAGGGAAAATGTATCTCTTGAACAGGTCAGGACTCATTACCGGACTCTTGTCCCGGTTGTTCATCCAATCCATGTAGTTGCGTTTTATGAACTTGCAGAATGCGGCATTGGCCTCGGCTTTCTGCATCTTGAGCATATCGTGCATGGTGCTGTCGGCCTCATTGAGCTCCAGTTCCCAGTATACCAGCTGACGGTAGACCTCTATCCAGTCATCGGTGGTCAGGGAGTCATTGATCTGCATGCTCAGACGCCCGAAGTTCTGCTGATAACTGCGGTCTGTCTCGGCTGTGACGATATCCCGTTTGTGGATATTCTTCTTTAGTGACAGAAGTATCTGGTTAGGGTGGACAGGTTTGATAAGATAGTCTGCTATCTTGGAGCCTATGGCCTGGTCCATGATGTTCTCCTCCTCGCTCTTGGTGACCATCACGACAGGGATGTTAGGGTCAATCTCCTTGATGTGCTGAAGTGTCTCCAGACCGCTCATACCCACCATATGCTCATCCAGCAGTACCAGGTCATATTGCTTTGAGCGGCACATGTCAAGCGCATCATGCCCATTGGTTATGGTGTCCACATCGTATCCTTTGTTCTCAAGGAACAGGATGTGTGCCCTGAGCAGGTCAATCTCATCATCAACCCATAGAAGTGTTCCTATCTTATTGTTCATCGTCTATATATTCTTCAAACAGAGTGGCTCCGTCTATTTCAAACTCAGGTATGTTCAGGAAATGCTCTTCGTAGAATTCCTGATACTCATTGAAACTGTAGTGGCGTAACAGTATCTCCAGGTTGTCGGGGGTTATGACAACAGCCTTTATACCGCTCAGTCTTGCAGCCATTCCGGCATCGTCATAAAGACTGCGGCAATATACGTATGCCTCGTCAAAGTTCAGGAATTCGCCCACCTTGAGCATACCTATACCCTGATCGGTCTGGAAATCCATGTCAAAGTTACGCATCATGTAGTTGGTGAAATTGTACCTGGCCACCTCAAACAGGAGCTGGTTCCGGTTAAGTTCACCTTCGGGATAAGCCAGTACCAACAGGAACGGCTGGTAACGGTCATCACTGAACTGAGGCATCAGGCTGTCCGATTCTTCTGTGCTCTGGGCCGTTCCGTTGCGGCGGTCCCATATTGATCCGAATGATGTGGACTGCAATATCTTTCCGTTCTGGATACCCTGGGCTATGAGTCCTGCCAGCTGGCTTATCTCATTTTGCGGGTATCTGCTTACAATATCCTTGAGTTTGGTAAGGAATGATTCCGTGTCCCCGTCCTGCAGGTCAAGCGATGCATCAAGGAACATGAACTTGGCACGGTGCTGCCCTATAGGATATTTGTTGGCCGATAACTGACAGTTGTCACGCACGGTCCGATAGTCCCCTTGCCGGAATGCGTCGTATGTTACTGCATAGATGGAGTCTTCACGATGTTTGCCGTAACGGGCATTGTCGATATAATCAGAGTCACAGACCATCACCGTATAATCACTTTCAGGATAGAGCCTCTCCATCCGGGCACGGCAGGTATCGGCGTCGCTGAACCTACCCCAAAGCGAATACATGAGATAGAGATTGTACAATGCCTTGTCGGCCTCTTCGGACTGGGGATAATCGGAAATGACCCGGGTCAGGGATTTTTCGGCATCGGGATATTCGCTGAGTCTGTCCTTATAGATTATGCCCTGTTCCAGCAGCGCGGCCGATATCAGCTTGTCGGAGTTGGCCTTGTCTTCATCGGAGTACGGAATCTGCTGGATGTAGAATTCCCGCTTGTAAGGATCGGTCTCCAGTTGGGTTACCGTGATGGAGTCTGTAATCAGGTCCAGTGAATCCGATAACTCTCCTTCCAATCCGGTTGCAGGTTTGGAGGGCTGATTGGACATTGATGCCAGCATGGTCTTGTTGGACCTGCGCCAGTCATCCTCCAGCTTACGGTCACCCCATTGCCTGGCAAACTCCTTCCGGCCGTTCTCAACTATCTTGGGATTGTAGAAATACCATTCGCCGCCAGAACCCTTGTCATCTTCTATTGACATTTCTGACTGGGCACTTTTCCTGGCCGCCTCCTTGGCCTCCTGCCTGAGGCGTTCCTCCTCAAGCCGCTCATTCTCCCTGTAATCCTCGATCACCTGGTCTATGATGGCGTTGAGCCGGTCTTCGGGTAGGGTGGCAAGCCATTGCAGGCTGTCCTGTAACTGTATGGTTCCGGTACATCTGACAAGGTCCTCAAGAACTTCGGAGCGCAGTTTTACGGTCTGGTATTCCTTATGGCTGGAGTTGATCATTCCAACGGCCTGTGAGTAACATTCGGAGGCATTTGCATAGTCGGCCTTATCCCAGTACAGATTGGCCATAGTGAGCAGCAGGATACCTTTTTCGGGCGTTGGCTTCAAGGATTTCCCAACCCCTTCTTCATACAGTCTGAGAGCGGTGGCGGTATCTCCCCTGAGCAGGTGGATGTTACCCATTGCGTAATAGATCTGGTCAAGACTGTTACTGTTGTTGGGATCACGCTCCATACGCTTTAGCTTTTTCATGATCTTACGTACGTTTCCGTCGCCGGCCATGGTCTCGGTCTGCTGGATGCGGGCGTGGAACTCAATCTCATACGGGGGGCTCATGCGGATTACCTTGCCGAACATACGATAGGCCTCATCGTTCCTTCCGGTTGCCTTGTATAGTTGTCCCAACAGGTATCTTTCGCGTATTCGTGCGGTCTTGCTCACTCCCTTGCGCCTGATAGCCTCCTCAAGTGGCGGAATACCCTCTTCATAGCGTTCATGGTTAAGTAGGTGTGACGCGTATCTGGCCTGATAGTCCAGATGTCTGGCCATGCTGGTCTTGGTCTGGGCCGAACGCTGGAACAGTTCTTCGGCTTCATAGTTCCATCCCATCTCAGAGTAGCATTGAGCCATCTTGTATTGAGCCTCGGCAATTATCTCGGGCTCGTCAGAGTAGAGTCTCGTAATGTAGGAGTAGGTGCTGGCAGCCTCAATGAAATCCCCTTTCTGACGCTGGGCATCGGCCATCAGGAACCAGGCATGCCATAGGAACGGGTTGTACTCGTTCTTGTTCTGCCATAGCCTTTCGGATTCGCTTGGAGTTCCCTTCTCTTTCTTTTTTGGCTTGGCGGTTATTGAATGGAGCTTGATGCCTTTCTGGGCCTTTTCAATAGCCAGGTCATAGTTGCTGCTTCCAATCTTGCGCACACTCTCGTCGCTTATGGGATCCAGGTCAAGTATCTCCAGGAGATTGTCCTGCTTGCCTTCTTCCTGAGCGGCGAATCCTTTCCTATACGCCTCATGTCCGTTGAAATAGACATTGTAACGGGTTACTGTGGCCTGATAGAAACGAGACATTGCGGTGTTACGGCTTGTGGAACATCCTGCCGCAGCTAATAGCAACAGCATGCAACAGATGTATCCGCCAAATCCAAACCGTCTCATCCTTATAATCAGTCTATCTCATTCATCATGGAATAACACTCATCCTTGAGTTCATCCGGCAATTCGATGTCACGGGCCTGCAGACATTCCATCCACTCCTTGACTTCATCCTGCCGCATGGTGTACAATACGTATCTGAAGGCTTCGATATCATCGTCATCATAGCTGTCGGAGCTGCGTCCCCTGAAACGGTCCAGCTCCTCATCATCAAAATACTGTGCCTCCCTCAGACGGGCCTCGGCCAGTTTCTGTTTCTCGCACACCAAGTGCTTGCCGCAGCATTCACCGGCAGGCACGGCAGGCTCTGGCACGCTTGATTCAGGAGTACTGCTGTTACGTGTCCTGTTCCATCGGTCAAGGTAGGTCAGGACAAACAACAGTATCAGTATTACTGCACATATTATATATATCACGTTGTTCATAACGGAAAACACCTTGTTAAATTGCGAAGATACAAAAAAGAACGATTCCAAAGGAACCGTTCTTTTTTCAGTCGGGGTGACTGGATTCGAACCAGCGACCACACGCCCCCCAGACGCGTACTCTAAACCGGGCTGAGCTACACCCCGCTGATGGTGTCAGGCCTTGCGGCCCTCAAAACCGGCGCAAAGGTATTTCTTTTTGTCATATTATCCAATTATTCCTGCTTTTTTTTCATTTTTTGCTCTCTTTGACCTCTTTTACCCTTGATTTGACCGGAGCCTTCTTTGGAGTAGCGTTGATTATTTCCGGCAGGAGCATAAAACTCTCCAAAGGTTTGGGCTCAGTAAAACCCATCGGGACGGTATGCCCGTCCTCATTGTATTCAAAGGCCACATAGTAGCGGGCATATGGATGCAGACGTATGGTGGAGAATACGGTGGTAATCGAGTAAGTCCTGCCTGGCTTGATCTTTATCTTCTTGGCTGCCAGCACCTGAACGCTGTGCTCGTGTTCTAATATCCTCAGATATATCGGACCTGAATAAACGCTGTCACCCTGGTTGGTCACCTGAAACGTAACATAACCTTCATCTCCGACGGAGAGTCCCTTGAACCCCAGTTCAGGGTCACCGCACGTCTTTATGTTTCTGCCAAAGTTGGGGAATGATACGAATTGGGCCTGTGAGTAGAGGCAGGCAGCCATTGCTATGCAAATAAGCAGTAACTTTTTCATGTCTTGTCCAATTAAGATTCTTTCACACAAATATATGACAAAGAAAAACCATTGTCAACAAAAATGCACCTTTTTTTAAGAATTATCCTTCACGGCAAAAGTCCAGCATTTCAAGGAACAGGGGCTTGGAGACATGCCGGACCGATAAGCCTCCGTCCGGGGCGGGAAGGCTGGTGACCACCTCATCACCACCGTTCAGGCAGAGTTCAATAAGCCGGTCATACCATTTGCAGTCAAGCAGTACGGGGCCCGTTATTTCACGTGCTGAATACTGCAGGGAGCGTAATCGGGCAGTGGGAAAACCGCATAGGGCAGATGATAGATAGGCAGCACCCGTATGCCCCCATGCAATGGCTCCTCCCTCCTTGTAAGAGAGCCCGTGTTCTGTGGCAACTCTGTTTAACGCATCCGCCAGTATGCTTGAAAACTCAGTCATATCGGATGCAAAAATAGACATTATCCTGTAAACAGAACAGATTATGTCCAGTCCTCATCGGCATATCCAAATCAAAAAAGAGTTTAAATAGTAATCATTTGATTAAACCATTTATGGTGTTGTCAGTCCAAAAATTCACAAACTGACAATATGAAGAAAGCTGTCCTTCTGCTAACCATACTCCTTCTTTCCCTGCCCCAGTTGGGCTCTGCTCAGAAGAGCAATGAAAAGGAGAAATCAAAACTAACAGGTAAAACTTCAGTTACCGGCCGTATAATAGACGGTTCAACCACAGAGTACATGCCTCAGGTTACCATTCAGCTCCTGGAGTTGAAAGATACATCATTTGTATATGGTACCGTTACCGATAATGAAGGCTGGTTTACCATCAAGAAAGTTCCTGAGGGTGAATATCTGCTGCGTTACTCATTCATGGGATACAGTACGGTTGATTTTGATTTCAAGGTGCTGAAGGAGGACCGTGACCGTCAGCTGGGCGTCTTCAAGATGTACGAGAGCAGTATCCTTCTTACCGAGGCTGTAATTGAAGATGCGCTTCCGCCTACCCAGGTGGTTGATGATACCCTGATGTTCAACGTAAGTGCGTTCCGTGTTCCCGAGGGATCGGTGCTGGAGGAGCTCATCAAGAGGCTTCCGGGTGTTGAGGTGGATGAGAACGGAGGAATAACGGTCAACGGACGTACCGTCTCCAGGATACTTGTGGACGGACAGGAGTATTTCGGCAATGACCGCTCCATGGCCACCAAGAATCTCCCGGTCAATATCATACACCGTATCAAGACGTATCAGCGTAAAAGTGACCTGGCCCGTATCACCGGAATAGATGACGGAGAGGAGGAGACGGTCATGGACCTGGAGATAAAACCCAACATGCGTAACGGATGGCTCCATAACATTGACGGAGCTATAGGTAAGCCGGTGGGTAACAATGACTATGGTGACTGGATCAAATACCTGTGGTCCGGCCGATATACCCTTAACCGCTTCCAGGCCAATACACAGTTCTCGGTCAATGCCAATACCCAGAATTCAGGCCGAGGCAATGGCGTGAGCTACACGACGCAGATAGGTGTCAATTTCTCAAAGAACATTGGTGAGCCATTCCCGCGCCGCCGTAACGAGTTCCCGCTGGTTTTAGGCGGTAACGTAAGATTCAACGGTTCTACGTCACGTTCCATAAGTGAGTCTGAGTCAGAGACGTTTGCAACTGATTACAGAGAAGCCACATTCCGCAGCAACCGTTCTAACAGCAACAGCGGCAGCGGTAGCGTGAACGGTGAGTTCCGCATGGAATGGAAGCCCGACTCCTCCCTGAATATCATTTTCCGTCCCAGCTTCCAGTTGAGCAAGAACAACAACAATTCCGGAAACGGATCGGTAACCTTCAACAGGGATCCGTACTTAGCTACCAATATGACCGCTATCCTGGATGAATACGTCAATCTGGCTGATTCAGTGATGGATTCAATCGGTGTAAACTCCCAGACCGGTTCCAACCACAGCGAAAGTTCCAACAATCAGATAAGCGGTGAGTTCCAGTTCAACAAGCGTTTCAATGACCTGGGCCGTAACTTTACGGTAAGGTTCACATTCGGTGCCACAAGGGGAACCAACGACAGCTACTCGCACACAGTGCAGACTTACTATCAGATGCACTCACGTGACACTATCATGAACCGATACAATGCCAGTCCGACCAACAACAGTAACTGGTCAGGCCGCATCATGTGGAGTGAGCCTATCGACTCGGGCCGCGGCAATCTTCAGTTGAGTTACCAGGTTCAGGTCAATAACCGTAACCAGAACCGTGAGACGTATGTAATGCCGTCATTCGGTGAGCACTATGATGACTGGGATGATGATTGGTATATTCCGGACAATTATAAGGAATACCGAGATGACAGATTGAGCCGTACTGCTACCAATGTGTCACGCAACCATACCCTGACTCTCCAGTTCCGTTATAACGGTGAGAAGTCAACCTTCAACCTGGGCGTAAACTTCATGCCTCAGTATACCGGGATGGACAACTTCCAGTATATGGGTAAGGTGATAGGTGATACATCGCGCGTAGTGTATAACTGGAGTCCTTCGCTCAACTACCGTTTCCGCTGGAACCGCCAGCAGAGCATTCAACTGTCGTTGCGTACCAATACCAGCCAGCCTTCCATGGAGGATATGATGGATATCACCGATGACAGCAACCCGCTTAATATAAGAAAAGGTAATCCAGGATTGCTGCCCACATTGCGCAACACAGCCGAGGCCAACTATCAGAACTACATTCAGGAGACCAGCAAGACTATCAGTCTCAGGTGGTCTGTCGAGAACTCCCTGCGCAACATATCACAGCGTACCGATTACGATCCCCAAACCGGTGTGTCAGTGACTCAGCCACAGAATATGAAGGGATTCTGGACCAACTGGAGTTCGTCCATGAACCTGACCTACAACCAGACCATTCCAAACACCAAATGGCGTTATAATGCAAGCGCCAACGCATCATTCCGTCATCAGGAGAGTTATATGCGTACCGGTAGCATCGGCCAGTATAACCCCGGTGCAGGAACAGGCGGAGCGGCAGTTCTTAGTACCACAGAGAGTATCAGTGCCGGAGAGAACGGTTCTGTCACTTACCGCAATGACTGGTTCGAGGCAACAGCGAACGGCCGTTTCAGCTACAGCCACTCTGAGAACAGCCAGCGTCAGAACCAGAACATGGATACCTATACGTTCAGTTACGGAGGCCGTGCCAATGCCCGTCTGCCTTGGAGAAACCTGAACCTGGGTACCGATATCACCATGCAGAGCCGTCGCGGTTACAGCGGTACTTATAACAGGAACGACCTTATCTGGAATGCCAACGCATCATTCAGTTTCCTGAAGGGAAATGCCGGAACAGTCCAGATACAATACTACGATATCCTTAACGATGAGAGTAACGTAACCCGAAACATAACCACTACAGGCCGTACGGATACCAAGAATAACAATATCCACAGCTACATTATGGTTCACTTGATACTGCGTGCCAACGTATTTGGTACACGTGCTGCAAGACGTGAGATGCGTCAGGATACAAGAGCTATGATGAATGGTGGAACGGGCGGTGGAATGCGCGGCGGAATGGGCGGCGGAATGGGCGGAAGACGTTAACGGAAAAAGGAGAAGTGTACAGAACCGTACACCTTCATATCGGTGAAGCGAGGATGACTTGAAAAATCATTCTTGCTTCCGTGTTCTAATACGAATATACCATCAGGAGCCAACAGCCCGTTGTCAAGAACAAGATCGGGTATTTGGGCCAGATTCTCCAGCTGATATGGGGGGTCTGCAAAAATAAAGTCAAACTTGGTGTTGCATCCTGCTATGTATTTGAAAACGTCACCTCTGACAGGGATGCATTTGTCAGTCTTGACTGTTTCCATCACCTTACAGATAAAATTGTAGTGGGCGGGATCTTTCTCCACGCTTACCACGTGTGAGCAACCGCGCGATACCAGCTCTATGCTGATGCTTCCGGTGCCCGAAAAGAGGTCAAGTGCAGTGGCATCTTCCAGGTCAATGCGGTTGGCCAGGATATTGAAAAGACTCTCCTTGGCAAAATCAGTGGTGGGACGCGCACTGAATGTTCTTGGCACGTCCCACCTCCTGTGTTTGTATATACCGCTTATTACGCGCAATGTATTATTCCCAGTTACCGGAGTTGTTATCAACTCTCATGCCACGATAGCGGCCGCGGTCATCGCAATCCTCAAGCAGATTGATTATCTCCTGTTTGTCCAATCCGCCAAGATAATTCTCAAACAGAGTCTGAGCAGTGAATGTATGTGTGATTACACCAGTCTTTGAGGTATCTGATGATGTTGTCAACTCAAATTCTGCACCGTCGCTGAAAGGAACATAACGGAGTGAATCAGGATTGATTCTGCCTTTGTAGAGAGAGTCATAAAGACTTACAAACTCTGTCTCTCGGCTAAAGAGGAACTCCTTGGTACCATCCTCATGGAGAATTATGAATCCCTCGGTTGCAGCTCTCTGCCAGAGAGTGTCGGCTTCATATTTCTTCTGAGCTGCCCTGCGGCCTGTCAATGAAGCAGCCTCCTGCTCGGCGGTGAGTGCCTTTGCATAAAGGGTAAGAACCTTGTTCTCTGTCCAGTTGTTTTCCAGCTGGTCATCTGTAAGTTCTCCGTTTCTTTTGGTGATGGGGAGCTGTGCTGTCTTGATGAATTCTGCAAGTGAATCAAAATTGTTGCAGTAACCACCATGCTGGTAGTTGTACTCAGTCTGAGCAGCCTTGATATCCATAAGCTTCTCAATTACCGCGCTGTCACGGATACCTTTCTCCTTTGCAAAGTTTATTGGGCCCATGATGCTGTCATACACAGCGTATATCAAGGCTACGATGCATAGTCCAAGAAGAATGTTGATGACTTTTTTCATATCGGATGTTTTTATTTATTTTCGCATCGCAAAAATAGAACAATTATCCGTATAAATTAACAAATAAACTTTTTTTTGCTTTTTAGTGAGATGATTAACCCTTTGTTTCAGGAATTGACCGATGCTTTTCCGTTTGAACCGACACATGAACAGGTGGTGGCGATGAACCGTCTGGCCTGTTTCGTGGAGGATCCCGGACAGCGCAGGGCGTTCTTGCTAAAAGGCTATGCCGGTACGGGTAAAACTTTGCTTATAAGTACTTTAGTTCGCGTGCTTGTGCGCCGTCACAAGCGTGTTGTGCTGATGGCTCCCACGGGACGTGCAGCCAAGGTGTTCTCAAATACATCAGGTTTTACTGCATGTACCATCCATAAAAAGATATATCGTCAGAAATCTATACTTGATGCGGGTAGTTTCCAGTTGGACCGTAATCTGCATGAACATACCGTTTTCATGGTCGATGAGGCATCGATGATATCTAACGAAGGTATTTCAGGTTCCATGTTCGGCAGTGGCAGACTGCTGGATGACCTGATAGCTTACGTCTATTCCGGCGTGGACTGCCGTCTGCTCATGTTGGGCGATCAGGCCCAGTTACCGCCCGTGGGCGAACATGATAGCCCGGGACTTTCTGCCGGGGTATTATCGGGCTATGGACTGTCAGTATCGGAGTTCTGTCTTGAATCCGTTATGCGTCAGGAGCACGAATCCGGTATTCTGTCAAATGCTACGGTACTTAGGAATTTTACGGTGGACAGGGAAATTCCTGGAGGTTTCAGGTTCCGTCTGGACGGATTCAGCGACGTGGTCAGGATATCCGGCAGTGAACTGATTGAGACGCTCAACGGCTGCTATAGCCGTGACGGTATAGACCAGACAATGGTCCTGTGCCGTTCAAACAAGCGCGCCATAGTATACAACAACGGAATCCGTTCTGCTATACTTGACCGCGAGGATGAGCTGTGCCGTGGGGATATGGTGATGATTGTAAAGAACAATTACTTCTGGACAGAGCAATTGGTGGCTCAGGAGGGTGCCGATCCGTACGCCAATCTGCCGTCATTCATAGCCAATGGTGACATCGCGGTGATACGCCGCGTACGACGTCAGCGGGAACTGTACGGGTTCCGTTTTGAGGATGCCGTGCTCTCATTCCCCGACTACGATGACCTGGAGATGGATGTAACCTTGCTTCTGGACACTCTGCACAGTGAGGCTCCTTCGCTTACCCGTGAGGAGAGTGACCGCCTGTTTGGTAGCGTGATGGAGGACTATGCCGATATCCCATCAAGGAAGGAAAAGATGAAAAAGCTGCGGGAGAATCCCCATTTCAACGCACTCCAGATAAAATATGCCTATGCCGTTACCTGCCACAAGGCACAGGGCGGCCAGTGGAAGAATATTTTCATAGATCAGGGTTACATCCCCGAGGATGGCCGCGACAAAGACTACTACCGCTGGCTCTACACCGCCCTTACCCGCGCTACCCAAACGGTATACCTCGTCAACTGGCGTAATTGATAATTGAGAATTGAGAATTAAAAAAGACGGTCCTTTGGATCGTCTTTTTATGTCGCGGGCTTTTACGCAGGTTCTGCGTATTAGTTTTCAATTGTCAATTGTCTTAATGATGCTGTTTACAGCATCCTTAAGACCTTCTGGGTTCTTGCCGCCGGCGGTTGCAAAGTGGGGCTGGCCACCGCCACCGCCCTGAATCAGCTTGGCTGCCTCGCGGACCATCTGGCCGGCGTTGAAGCGTGATGTCAGGTCATCACTTACGCTGACGGTAAGCATGGGTTTGCCGGCTTCCTGGCTACCTATGATAACGATGGTGCCCGTGGTAAGTTCACCACGGATGCCGAATACCAGGTCCTTGGCCATTGCGGCTGATGCCTGAATGACAGCGCTGATAACCTTAACGCCGTTTACATCATTGGCCTGAGCAATCAGACCTGCCTTGAGCTGGCCGGCTTTCTCCTTCTGGAACTCCTCAAGCTGTTTCTTGAGTTGTGCGTTCTCATCGAGTGCCTTCTTGACCGATGCTTCAACCGATGCACCGGGCAGCAGAGCCTTGAGGGAGCTGATGGTGTCCTGAAGTGAAGCAACCATATCCTCGACAGCCTGACCGGTGATGGCCTCTATACGGCGTACGCCGGCTGCGATTGAACTCTCGGATATTATCTTGAACATACCTATGCGGCCGGTTGACGATGCGTGTACTCCGCCGCAGAACTCTATTGAGTTACCGAACTGTACTACGCGTACCTTGTCACCGTATTTCTCACCGAAAAGTGCGATTGCACCGAGCTTTTTGGCCTCCTCTATGGGAAGGTCGCGATGTTCTTGGAGTGGCAGGTCCATGCGGATCTTCTCGTTTACCAGACGCTCCACCTGACGCAGCTCCTCATCGGTCACTTTCTGGAAGTGCGAGAAGTCAAAGCGCAGGCCGTCGGGTGTAACCAAAGATCCCTTCTGCTCAACGTGTGTACCCAGAACCTCGCGCAGAGCCTCGTCAACCAGATGGGTTGCGGTATGGTTTGCCTCGCAGGCGTGACGCTTGTCGGTATCCACGCAGGCCATCATGGGCGCATCCGGGTGCTGGGGCAGTTTCCTGGTTATGTGTACGGGCAGGCCGTTCTCCTTCTTGGTGTCAATTATATCGATTGTCTCGAATTCGCTTACTATCACGCCCTGGTCGCCTACCTGACCGCCCATCTCGGCATAGAACGGGGTCTTGTCCAGGACAATCTGGTAGATTACGCCGCTCTTCTGCTTTACCTCGCGGTAGCGCAGGATGGAGGTCTCGTACTCGGTAAAGTCATAACCTACAAACCCGGTCTCACCCTCCTTAAGAACAATCCAGTCACCGTTCTCAACGGCGGCGGCATTGCGGGAGCGTGACTTCTGCCCCGCCATCTCCTCGTTGAACTCATTGATGTTAGCGCTCATGCCGTTCTCACGCAGTATGAGCTCCGTAAGGTCAAGCGGAAATCCGTAGGTATCGTACAGTGTGAATGCGCTCACACCGCTAATCTCGGTCTTGCCGGCTGCCCTGGTATCGGCCATGACCTTGTCAAGCAGCTTGATGCCGGTGTCAAGGGTACGCAGGAATGACTCCTCCTCTTCAATTATCACCTTTTCAATGAGCGTCTTCTGTGCGTTCAGCTCAGGATATGCATCACCCATGTTGTCTATAAGCACGGGAAGCAGCTTGTAGAGGAATGCCTCCTTCTGGCCAAGGAAAGTGTAGGCGTAACGTACTGCACGGCGCAGGATACGGCGTATAACGTAGCCGGCCTTGGCGTTTGACGGCAGCTGTCCGTCTGTTATTGAGAAAGCTATGGTACGGATGTGGTCAGCAACTACACGCATTGCAATATCTGTCTTCTCATCCTGTCCGTACTGCTTTCCGGTAAGTGTGCCGATTTCCTTGATGATGGGCTGGAACACATCGGTGTCATAGTTGGACTGCTTGCCCTGCAGGGTGCGAACCAGACGCTCGAATCCCATACCGGTATCGATTACCTTGGCGGGCAGTGGCTCAAGAGTGTGGTCAGCCTTGCGGTTGAACTGCATGAACACCAGGTTCCATATCTCTATTACCTGGGGGTGATCCTTGTTTACAAGGTCGCGTCCGGGAACCTTTGCCTTCTCCTCATCGGAGCGTGAATCCATGTGTATCTCGCTGCAGGGGCCGCAGGGACCGGTATCGCCCATCTCCCAGAAATTATCGTGCTTGTTGCCGTTCAGGATATGATCCTTGGGCAGGAACTGCTCCCAGATGGCGGCAGCCTCGTTGTCGCGCTCCAGACCCTCCTCGGGGCTACCCTCGAATACTGTGGCGTACAGGTTACTGGGGTCCAGCTTAAGGACATCAACCAGATACTCCCATGCCCAGCTGATAGCCTCTTTCTTGAAGTAGTCACCGAATGACCAGTTGCCCAGCATCTCGAACATGGTGTGGTGATAGGTGTCATGTCCTACCTCCTCCAGGTCATTGTGCTTACCGCTCACGCGCAGGCACTTCTGCGAGTCTGCCACGCGGCGGCTCTTGGGGGCACGGTTGCCCAGAATGATATCCTTGAACTGGTTCATGCCAGCGTTGGTGAACATCAGGGTGGGGTCATCCTTAACCACCATGGGGGCCGATGGTACTATCAGGTGATCTTTACTCTCAAAGAAACTCTTGAAGGAATCACGTATTTCCTTAGCTGTCATCATATCTTATTTATGTTGTATTCTTTTGGTTTGCAAATATTGAGCAAGCGAGAGTAGAAACAAATCCATTTGTTTTTACCGAGAGCAGCCAATATTCGGCTGCCGAAGGCGCAAAGGTAGTACTTTTTTTACTATTTTTGCGCGTTGCATAAAGATTATGAGGAAGATTTACTATCAGTATGATCCGCAGCACAGGGTTTACCGAAGGGTGTTCCCTACTCTGGGCCAGAGACTGCTTTCCTGGCTTTGGCGCTTTTTGCTGTCAGTTGTCCTGGGAGGAGTATTCTTCATTATCTATTGGTTTGTAATAAGTACTCCGCGGGTTGAGGATCTCCTGGTAGAAAACAGCCGCATGCAGACCCAGTACAGGGTCCTGTCACGTAAGGTCGATGATGCCCTGCTGGTACTCCATGACATAGAGGAACGTGATGACAATCTGTACCGTGTACTTCTGGAGGCCGAACCGGTACCAGAGGTGGCACGTCAGTCCGGGTTCAACGGGACCAACCGTTACGCCGAACTGACAGATATGTCCAACGCCGACCTTGTGGTAAACACATCGCAGAAAGTAGACCTTCTAAGCAAGAAACTGTACATGCAGACACGTTCTTTCAACGAGCTGGTTGAACAGTCACGCGAGCAGGAGAACAAGCTGGCCTGCATACCTGCCATCCAGCCTGTTTCCAACAAGGACCTTAAACGAACAGCATCAGGTTACGGATACCGTAACGATCCCATATATCACGTCCGCCGGTTCCATCATGGAATGGACTTTTCATGCGATACAGGTACTCCCGTCTATGCAACCGGAAACGGCAAGGTGGTCTATGCCAAATGGAAGACCGGTTACGGAAACACGGTGGAGATAGACCATGGATACGGTTACAAGACACGTTATGCCCATCTGAGCAAGATATTGGTCAAGGAGGGACAGAATGTGGTCCGAAGCGAGGAGATAGCCAAGGCTGGTTCGACCGGTAAGAGCACCGGTCCTCATGTCCATTATGAGGTCTGGCTTGGAAACAAAGATGTTGACCCCATCAACTACTATTTCATGGACCTGGATGCTGAACAGTATGAGGAGATGATCAGTCTGGCAGAGAATCACGGAAAGGTATTAGACTAAATAATCCATATATGCCACTCAAGCTCAATAAGGAACTCAAGAAATATTATTCCATAAAGGAGGTATCGGATATGCTTGGCATACCTGCCAGTACGTTGCGTTACTGGGAAAAGGAGTTCAAGGAGATCTCTCCCAAGAAGAATGCCAAAGGAATACGCCACTATACTACTGCCGATATTGAGCAGATCAAACTGGTTAATCATCTGGTTAAGGAGAAATCCCTGACCATCAAGGGTGCCAAGAGCCGCATGAAGGATAACCCTCAGACTACCATTGACTCAAATGATGTGGTAAGCAGGCTTAAAGCTGTGCGTGAGGAACTGCTTGCTATTCTGGCCGAGTTGGACGCTACTCCTCCTTGCGGACAACCGTTGTGATATTCTTTATCTTTTTGAGTTCCTTCTGAATCTTGGCCACATCCTTAAGACTGTGGACCATGACACTGATAGTGCCTTCAAACAGGCCCTCCTCTGATTCAATCACAAGCTTGTTCATGTTCACGTTCATCTTCTTTGAGACGATCTCAGTGATTTTACCAAGTGTGCCGATGCTGTCAATGCCTTTCATGTAAATGGCTACAGGGAACAGGCTGTTCTCAATCTGCCACTCTACTGTCAGGATGTGGTTGCCCTTGGCCGATTTCAGCTTGTTGGCCACGTCACATTTACGTTTATGTATGGTGATATGGCCGTCATCATCGACAAAACCCAGCACAGAATCACCGGGAACTGGATTGCAGCAGTCCGCAAAAGTGTACTTGTGCATATCCACGTCGTTGATGATAAGCGTGCGCTTAACATCTATGTCGTTTGGATTTCCGTCTTCGGACTTCTTGTCCTTGTCTTTTGATGATGAGGATGAGAATGAAGACCAGAACCTCTTATACCAGCTGTCACTCTCTCCTTTTATAATATTGCGCTCAGCATCTCCCAGAATAATCTTTTTCTGGCCCAGGGCTATCATCAGCTCATCACGGCTGTTCATGCCGTGCAGGTGGCATATGCGTTCCATCTTGGCCGAATCCACCTCCAGTTCCTCATTTTCAAGGAACTCATGGAAAATAGCTTCGCCAAACTTCTGGTTGGCGCGTTCCTCCTTGCGGAGCATCTGCTTTATCTTGCCGCGGGCCTTGGCAGTGGTGGCAAAATCCAGCCATTCGGGACTGACCTTCTGAATCTTTGAGGTCAGTATCTCCACCTGGTCACCGCTCTTGAGCTCATAATTGATGGCTTCAAGCTTATGGTTGACCTTGGCACCTATGCAGTTGGTACCCATGTATGTATGGATGGTAAAGGCAAAATCCAGTACGGTGCTGCCTTGAGGCATGGTGCGCAGTTCGCCTTTTGGGGTAAAGATGAATATCTCTGATGAGTAAAGGTTCAGCTTGATGGTATCCAGAAAATCCATCGAATCCGGCTGAGGGTCTTCCAGAATCTCCTTGATGGTCTCCAGCCAATGGGTCAGTTCGGTCTCATCCTCCTCATAACTTGAACCGTCCTTGTATTTCCAGTGGGCGGCTATTCCCTGCTCGGCAATATCGTTCATGCGGCGGCTTCGGATCTGGACCTCAACCCATTGTCCGGTGTTGCTCATCAGGGTTACGTGCAGAGCCTGATAACCGTTGGCCTTGGGATGGGTCACCCAGTCACGCAGCCGGTCGGGGTGGGACTTGTATATCTTGGTGAGCGCCAGATAGATGTTGAAACATTCGTTCTGTTCCTGCTCGGGCGATGTGGGGTCAAAAACTATCCTGACGGCAAGGATGTCATAAACCTCCTCAAAAGTCAGGTTGTTC
The DNA here is from genome assembly GCA_905235565.1 of uncultured Bacteroidaceae bacterium. GTDB lineage: Bacteria > Bacteroidota > Bacteroidia > Bacteroidales > Bacteroidaceae > Colenecus. Next base: position 32,485 of record CAJOLR010000013.1, read on the forward strand.
TTGTTCATCTTCTTCCAGATGGAGTAGGGAGACTTGATGCGGCCGAACATATTGTATTTTATGCCCAGTTCATCCAGTTTCTCCACTATGGGAGATGTAAAGTCCTCATAGATGTTGTTGAGTTCCTCGCGTGAGAATGAGAGTTTTTCCTGAATATCACGGTACTCATTGGGATGCTCGTATTTAAAGCTCAGGTCCTCAAGTTCGGACTTTATCTTGTTGAGTCCCAGACGGTATGCCAGCGGAGCGTATATGTAAAGGGTCTCGCCGGCAATCTTGTACTGCTTGCGGGGCTGCATGCTCTCCAGGGTACGCATGTTGTGCAGGCGGTCGGCAATCTTGATGAGTATGACCCGGATATCATCATTCATGGTCAGAAGCAGTTTCTTGAAGTTCTCTGCCTGTGCCGATGCCTTGTCTCCGAATATTCCGCCCGCAATCTTGGTCAGTCCGTCTACTATCTGGGCTATCTTCGGCCCGAAAACGTTCTTGATGTCATCAGTGGTATAGTCAGTGTCCTCGACCACATCATGCAGAAGTGCCGAGCAGATGGATGTGGAACCAAGACCGATTTCGGAACATACTATCTGCGCTACGGCAAGAGGATGCATAATATAAGGCTCGCCGGAGTGGCGTCGTACACCCCGGTGGGCCTGACGTGCAAACTGGAAAGCCTTGGTTATTATCTCCACCTTCTTGCGGTGCTTGGTATGGAGATAAGAGTCAATAAGATGCTGGAAGGCCTCGTCAATGAGTCTCTCTTCATCGGGCGAAAAAAGATTATCTTCACTCATCCTGCTGTCCTTTTATTATCTGTTATATATTCTCAAGGTCTTTCCGGCCCTGATATTGTCACTCTTCAGGTTGTTCCAGTTCTTGATATTCTTGACCGTAGTGTGGTACTTGATGGCTATGTGGCTCAGGGTCTCACCCTCCTTGATCTTATGGGTTACATAAGTGACACGGTTATTCATGTCATCATCAATGTACGCAAGCTTGGCCTTTGAAAAATACTTTTCCTTATCAAACTCATAGAGAGAGTCTCCTGCCTCTATAAGCGGTTTGATATATTGCTGGGGCAGGGTTATGACACAAGTGCGGTAAGCACCCGGTATAACTTCTGTGAGGTACTGCGGATTGAGCGCCTGGAACTCCTCCTGGCCGATGCCGCTGTAATGCATGATCTGTCCTATGTGCAGGTTACTGCTTATATGCAGAGTGTCGGTCTGGTCGGGACGGGATGATGTCATGGGACAGATGCAGTGCTCCTTATAGAAGTTCATTGCGTAGTTTACGGCGATGAATGCGGGCAGATATCCGCGAGTCTCACGCGGGAGGTAGGGATAGAGATCCCAGAAGTCCCGTTTTCCGCCTGCTCGTGTTATGGCCTTGGTAATGTTGCCGGGTCCGCAGTTGTAGGCCGATATTGCCAGTGACCAGTCGCCGAATATGTCATACAGGTCGCGCAGATGGTGGGCGGCGGCATCCGATGCCTTGGCGATGTCATAACGGTCATCAACCAGACTGTTAACCTGAAGCCCGTATTTGCGGCCTGTGCTGTAGATGAACTGCCACATCCCGGCAGCTCCCATGCGGGAGTATGCCTTTGGCTTGAGTGCGGATTCCACTATAGGGAGATATTTTAGTTCCAGCGGGACATCGTATTTGAGCAGAGCCTCTACGAATATGTCTTCATAGACAGGTAACATACCGAGCGCAAAGGATATCACCTTGCGGTTGCTGCCCATATAGGCATCAATGGAATTACGTGTTACATAATTGTAAGGCATATCCACTATTGTAGGCAGGCTGCTCAGACGTCTGGCATATACGCTGTCACTGAATTTAGGGTTGATGGAACTCTCCAGACACTCCTCATCGTAAGAGAGATACTGCTTTGAGAACCACAGGTTCATGAGACTGTCTACATCAAACTCCATACTCTCCGGGAATTCCACGGTAAGTGAGTCTGTACAGACGGCCATGCTGTCCGTAAAGATACCCAGACTGTCTTTCACTATATCCTGCGCCGATGTCACGCTCCTGATGGAAACCAATGCTAACGCCAATGCCAAAGTCTTAATCAATCCTCTGCTCATATCATCAGAAATTAAACGCTAAGGAGAATCCTGCCGTCGGAGCTCCTCTATGGTCTATCATAATGTCGGGATGCACACTCATGCTCAGGTCAGGAGAGATGTCAAAGTGAGACAGCTCAGCATCCACGTACGCATCGATTGCAGCCACGGCGTACATGCCCGCAAAAGCGAATATACTCAGGTCCCGGTATCTGCGGTACTTGTTCTTGCGCTGTTTGAATACGCTCTTGAGCCAATCCTCCATGCTGGTGTCAATCTCATAGTGCGGCGGAAGGAAATCCTCATAGCTTTTGGTGTTGGGGTCATCGTCCATGATGTCTACATAGGCGTTCTGGTAGTCCATATAGGTGGACTGGTTCCAGGTGAGCGCATATATACAACCCACATATCCTCCGTATACTATCGGCAGTTTCCAGTACTTACGGTTGTAAATCTGTCCGCCTCCCGGAAACAGCAGTGAGAACCAGACGGCCAGTCGCGGTTCGGGCTCCCAGTCCGTGGAGCTCAGGTGCATCTGCTCCAGTTCCCGGGCTTCTTTATCCTTCCAGGTTATGCGCTTATGACCTTTCTCAGCAGGCTGGTCATCGGCATACTGTGGCGTTATGAGGGCCGAATCCGACGGAATATCAAAATTAAGGTTCCTGACAAATTCCATCTCACGCTCCCATTTGGCTGAGTCGTTCAGTGAGCGGTAAATGCTGTCCACCAGTGCTGTGCGTACCGAATCTTCACGCATCCTGATACCGCCGGTGGCCTGTGACCGGATTGGAAGGGCGGTCAGGACTGCCATCAGTGCCAGCAGCGCGGTCTTTATCAATCCGGAACGAATTGTCATTTCTTAAGTGTGTCAAACAATTGCATCAGACGGGCCAGTTCATTCTCGTCCTTGAATGATATGTTTATGCTGCCTGATCCGTCCGCCGTACTCTTGAGCTTGACAGGTACTCCCAGGAACCTGGAGAGTTGTTTCCCTAAAGGTGCCAGACTGTTGTCAGCGGCCTTTCTGGTCTTGGTGCGGGCTTGGTTCATTTGGCGTGCCTTATCCTCGACCATGCGAACGGAATAACCGTACCTGGTGAGTTCGTGGAACAGCTGCAACTGTTTCATGGGCTCGTCAATGGCCAGCAGGGCTCGGGCATGTCCCATATCTATCTGCTTGTTCTTGAGTGCCACCTGGATCTCGGCCGGAAGCTTGAGCAGACGGATATAGTTGGCTATGGTTGCACGTTTTTTACCTATGCGTGTACTTAACTGCTCCTGAGTCATGTTATAGACCTCAAGCAGGTTCTGGCATGCAAGTGCCACTTCCATGGAGTTCAGGTCCTCGCGCTGGATGTTCTCTATCAGAGCCATCGCCATGACATTCTCGTCGTCGGCAGTACGGATATATGCGGGTATTGTCTTGAGTCCGGCAATGCCTGCAGCGCGGAAACGGCGCTCTCCTGCTATGATCTGATAGTCTCCTTCATTTATCTTACGCAGGGTTATGGGCTGGATTATGCCTATCTCCCTGAGGGACTCAGCAAGCTCTTCAAGGCTCTCCTGATCAAAATCGCGGCGAGGCTGGTCAGGGTTGGCGTGTATCTGGTCCAGGGGAACCTCGTTTATTGATGAGGACCCTTGGGTCTTAACCAGATCAGTTGATATAAGGGCATCAAGGCCGCGGCCCAGGGCCGATTTTTTGGGAGGTGTCATCTTGAGTTCTTTTTCAATATCTCCTGTGCCAGAGCCAGATAGTTCTTGGCACCTTTGGAATCTGCGTCATACAGTATTGCTGGCAGGCCATAGCTGGGGGCCTCGCTCAACTTGACGTTACGTGCTATTATAGTCTCAAACACAAGCTCCTGGAAGTGCTTCTTAATCTCGTCATATATCTGGTTACTCAGACGCAGACGTGAGTCATACATGGTCAGCAGGAACCCCTCTATGTCAAGCGCGGGGTTGAGCTTGGTCTTGATGATGCGGATTGTATTGAGCAGTTTGCTGATACCTTCCAGCGCAAAATATTCACACTGCACGGGAATGATTATGGAATCAGCTGCAGTGAGAGAGTTTACCGTGATAAGACCCAGTGACGGAGAGCAGTCAATCAGAATGTAATCATAATCATCCCTGACTCCTGAAAGCATCTTCTTCATTACGGTTTCACGACTCTCCATGTTCATCAGTTCCAACTCTGCACCGACAAGGTCAATATGCGAAGGCATCACGTTGAGACCGTCGATACTGGTAGTGCGAATGGCATCCTGAGGCTTTACGCCGTTAACCAGACACTCATAAACGGTGCAGTCAAGTGACTGGATGTCTATGCCCAGGCCGGACGATGCGTTTGCCTGAGGATCAGCATCAACTACCAGGACCTTTTTCTCAAGTGTGGCCAGCGATGCGGCCAGATTGATTGTGGTCGTGGTCTTACCCACGCCTCCTTTCTGATTGGCCAAAGCTATGATTTTTCCCATGCGTTTTTATTTTAGGGTGTGAAGTTACTGCAAAAAATCGGTATATGGGAAAAAAATACTATTTTTGACATCTCTAAAACAGCAGAATGAAATACTATTTTGTGGCTGGAGAGGCATCGGGAGACCTGCATGCTTCCAATCTGATAAGGTCTATAGCAAAGAGGGATGCCTCGGCGCGGTTCCGTTGTTTCGGGGGGGATATGATGGAGGCGGCAGGCGCAACTCTTGTCATGCACTACCGTGAACTTGCCTACATGGGCTTCTGGCCGGTTCTGACACATCTCAGCACTATTCTTGGCGGGGCAAGCCTATGTTTCAGGGATATATCTGAATGGAAGCCGGATGCGGTGATACTGGTGGATTATCCGGGCTTTAATCTTTCCATTGCGAAAAAAGTACACAGGTTGGGAGTTCCGGTCTACTACTACATAGCTCCCAAGGTGTGGGCATGGAAGAGCTGGAGAATAAACAAGATACGCAGATATGTGGATGAGATGTTCTCCATACTTCCGTTTGAGGTGGAATATTTCAGACGTTTCAATTACGCTATCAGGTATGTAGGTAATCCTACGGTTGATGAGATAAGCTCATATCACCATGAGGATGACCGCGGACCGGTCCTGGCCGATGACGGCCGGCATATCATTGCCTTGCTGGCGGGAAGCCGCCGTCAGGAGATAAGCCGGAATCTGCCTGTCATGCTGGAAGCAGTAAACAATATTGACAATATACGTCCTGTCCTGGCATGCGCACCTGGTATTGAACCCGAATTCTATGACGCTATTCCGGGCGCAACGGATGTAGAGAAAGTTTACGGAAACACTTTCGGCGTGCTGGATTCAGCTCACGCCGCCTTAGTGACATCCGGAACGGCCACTCTTGAAACTGCCCTCTTTGATGTGCCTCAGGTGGTATGTTACAAGGTCCCTGCAGGCTGGGCTGCCGCCATATTCAAGAAACTGTTCATCAAGGTGCGTTTTGTGTCGCTTGTCAATCTGATATCCTTCTCTGAGATTGTTCCGGAACTGTT
>CAJOLR010000014.1 GCA_905235565.1 uncultured Bacteroidaceae bacterium
TGTAACAAACGGCTGCACAGTCCAGGTAAAGGTCGCCCTGAGCGGCAGGCCGGGAATACATTTCCTGCAAGGCGAAGGGGTGGGGCGTGTAACTCTGCCGGGAATAGGCCTGCCCATAGGCGATCCCGCCGTCAATCCCGTTCCGCGCCGCATGATAACGGAACAGCTGACAGCCCTTTACGAAGGTGGTCTGGATGTAACCGTCTCGGTACCGAGAGGTGCCCAGCTGGCCCAGAAGACCTTCAATCCCAAACTGGGAATAGTGGACGGCATCTCAATAATAGGCACACTTGGAATAGTGCGTCCGTTCTCAATGGAGGCATTCGTAGAGGCAATACGCCGCGAGGTTGAGGTGGCAAAAGCCGTAGGAGCACCCCGTCTGGTGATAAACTCCGGAGCCAGGAGCGAGCGCTTTGTAAAAGCCCTCTATCCCGACCTGCCGCCCCAGGCATTCGTCCACTACGGAAACTACATAGGAGAGACCCTAAGCGCTGCCAGTGAACTGGGCTTCAAGGAGGTAACCATGGGTCTGATGATAGGAAAAGCCGTAAAGCTGGCCGCCGGAATGCTGGACACCCACAGCCGAGAAGGAGTAATGGACAAGGGATTCATCAAACAGATAGCTCAGGAATCAGGCTGCCCTGAAAACGTCTGTGACAGTATAGACAACATCACTCTGGCCAGGGAACTCTGGAACCTGATTCCTCAAGAAAATCAACCGGATTTCTGCAAAACAATAATCCGCCACTGCCACACTCACTGCGATCCCCTCCTAAAAAACGGTTCATTAAAGATAATCCTAATATCCGAAGAAGGAATTCTTTGGTAAAGCAAATGTCAAAGTTTCCAGTTGCACAGAACTTTTTGGGGTATAGGTATCTGAAACCAAAGCACCGCCGTACTATCCCATTTGGGGACACAGCGCTCCGAGGCTACTCCGCAACCCCTACGGACCCTAAACGCCGAACTCGTCCTCATCGTCCCCTACGGGGCCGAACGTTCCTCGAACAAGCGGCGTTCTTAACGGGATCCTTCGGGGCGCTCCGCTTACGCCTCTCCACGATGGTCCCCAAATGGGATAGTACGGCTACTGCAAATGGAAATATTTGTAGTTTCAGATACCTATACCCCAAAAAGTTCCACCAAATAATGAGCAAGTTTTATTTGGTCCGTGGAATGATGCAGAGTGACCCCTCCACGTCATGGATATCGAAAGAGATTCCCCTCTGAGAGAAGAAACTGTTTAGCGATCCGTTGGATGCCAGTTCCTGAGGCGTACCTATCATGACGCCTTTCTGCTTATCCATAAGCCAGATAGTATCGGCAATCTGAAGAGCCAGTTCCAGGTCATGTGTAGAGAGGAAAATGGTCTTGCCTGTGGTGCGGGTAAGGTTGCGCAGCAGCTGCATTATCTCCACCTTGCTGGGAAAATCCAAAAACGCCGTAGGCTCATCCAGGAAAATGACCGGAGTCTCCTGGGCCAGAGCCTTGGCAATCATCACCTTCTGCCGCTCGCCGTCACTAAGAGTCTGGATCATGCGGTCCTTCAAAGGCTCAATTCCTACCATCTCTATAGCCTGGGCCACGACACGGCGGTCATCCTCATGGAGTGTGCCCCAGAATCCGGTATATGGGCTTCGGCCAAGACCGATAAGGTCCTCCACGGTCATATTCCGAAGATCTGTCTTCTCGGTCAGCACCACGCCGATTGTCTTGGCTAGTTCCTTGTCGGTGTAGTCCCCAAGGTTACGGCCCATGATGGTGATATTGCCGCTTACAGGCGGCAGGAAAGCCGACAGGGTACGCAGCAGGGTGGACTTGCCGGCGCCGTTGGGGCCCAGCAGGCAGGTAAGTTCGCCTCCGTGTATGGTTGCGTTGATGTCACGTGCAACAATGGTAACGTTGTTCTTGCCACGGTATCCCGTGCTCAGGGACTCTATCTTAATGGTGGGCTGTTTCATATCATTCGGCTGAATCTTCTTTACGACGTCTGAACAGGACCGATATCACTACGGGGGCGCCAACAAGTGCGGTAACTGAATTGACCGGCAGAGCGCCCTCAATGCCAGGCATTCGGGCTATCAGGCTGCAGGCCAGAGCAAACAGCGCGCCCATCAGGATGCAGGCCGGAGTTAGTATGCGGTGATCGGATGTACGGAAAACGGCGCGACACAGATGCGGTACAGCCAGTCCCAGAAAGTTGATGGGTCCGCAATAAGCGGTTACCACGGCCACCAGAATACCCGAGTAACTGATAACCAGCAGGCGTGCGCGTTTTATGTCAAGCCCCAGGTTACGGGCGTACTGATCGCCCAGCAGGAGCAGGTTCAGCGTCTTGACAAGCAGGAAAGAGAGCGGCAGCAGGATACACATCATAGTGACAAAAAGCGTCATCTGATTACCCGATACGCGGCTGAAACTGCCCAAGCCCCAGACAACGTAAGCGCGTATATCCTCCTCGACGCTGAAATACTTGAGTACACCTATTATGGCGTTGGCCACATAACCTATCATAACACCTATGATAAGCAGTGTCACATTACCTTTTACACGCTGTGACACATAAACGATGAGTGCCATTACGGCAAGGGCACCCGCGATGGCGCCAACCGTCATTGCCAGGTCACCGGCAAATCCCAGACGGCTAAGTGCAACGCCGCCTATGCTGCCCGACAACAGGACTACGAATGCAACGCCCAGACTGGCACCTGAGCAGATACCCAGTACCGACGGTCCTGCCAAAGGGTTGCGGAAAACAGTCTGCATGTGCAGACCGCTGATGGCCAGACCTGCGCCGGCCACTATAGCCACAAGAGTTTGCGGAACCCTTGATTTAAGAATTATGTTGGTCCAGATGGGATCCTGGTCCGATGCGCCCCATAGTATATTCCATGCCGCACGGGTAGGGATGCTCACTGAGCCCAGGGCTACATTGAGCAGAAACAGCACCAGAATCAGTGCCGTGATGATGATCATATTTAATATGACGGAGCGCTTCATAGAACCGCTAAGATACTAATTCTATTTGAGAAGTCGGTAATAATGAGGAGTGTAATCAGGCAGGAGTTCGGGATGGAAAACCTTGATGAAATCACTCAGTACAAGTTCCGGCTCCATTGGCATGCTCTCGTAGAACGGAGTCTTGCTCATGTTGCAATAGATGACTCCATGTTGCTTCCATGCCTTGAAATCGGTGTAGCGGGTGTCGTCATCGGCCAGGACCTGATACGAATAGTCTCCCTGGTAGCTGTTTACTATGCGCCAGTAGTCGGCATTGGCTGCCTGGCTATAGACCACCTCATAATCCATTGTGAAACCGCCGGAGTGGGGATCATCTTTAAGGAAATAATCTCCGCCGGCATCCTTGAAAATCTGTGCCAGGAAACTCTGACCGCCCACTGCATACCAGTTGCCGCCCTGGAGTTCACCGCTGAACACAACCGGTCGGCTGGTAACATTTCCGGTAAGTTTTGTGAGCGCCAGATAGCGCTGCTCGATGCCGCGGAATATGCTGTCGGCCTTCTCCTCACAGCCCAGCAGCATACCGGCAAACTTTATCCACTCGGCCTGTCCCAGCGGAGTGGTCTCCTTGTAACCCAGATGGGGCACAAGTGTTATGTCTACGTTCTTGAGGGCCTCGTAACCGCCGCGCTTGAAAGGTGAAATGAGAATGATATCGGGGTTGACGGCCATAATGACCTCATTGTCAAAATTGCCCTCAATGCCTATCTTGTGCGTGCGGCCGTCCTCCAGGCGACGGTTCATCTCCTCATTGAAGAGATGCCGGGTGCTGGTTATGCCTACCACTGCGTCAAGTTCACCCAGTTTTATGAAACTGGATAATTGCAGAGATGTCATGCAGATAACCTTATTGATTGGTACAGGAACGGGGGTATAACCCTCAGGTACTTCCTGTGTGGTTCCCTGGCGGGGAACGAGAGCATAATGGAAAGACTGGCTCTCCTCTCTCTGCGGGTCCTGCAGGTCAATCAGGCGTATGTCACCCAGGTATGTCAGGGTAAAGCCCTGAGCATACTTGACGGTTGTACTGTCGGCATGGCCGATGCCCGCACGCGTACCAGCGGAACGGTTTTTGCAGCCTGCAACCAGCAGAATGCCTGCAGTCAGGCAGATAATGAGAGCCAGTCTTTTCATAAGATTGAATTATTCCTCGGGGAACATGCTGTGGTAAACCTCTTCGAGAGTCTCAGCACCTCTGGTGTGCTCTACCCAAAGGTTGCGGATTGACTCAACCTCAAGCAGGCCCTTCATGATGAGTTCATCCTCACCGCAGGAGTAACCGTTCTGGCTGAAGAAGCACTTCCAGCTCAGGTCCTCAATCTCACCCTCATCGTTGTACTCATAATCAGCAGGATTCATATCCTCACCATCGTCGCCGCCCATATCGTTGTGAGCGTGGTCACCGGCGATAGACATGAGCGGGTGCAGATAAACCTTACCGCTGGTGATGCCGGCCTTCTTCATACGCTCCAGAACCTGAACCTTGTAGTTCTCGGGAGCATCTACGGTACCTACAAAGTAGTTGGGGCTGAACTTCTGGAGTTCTTCTTCCAACTGGTTGTATCGGATGTTGGCCTTGTATGTGTCATAGCTGTCGGGGTTTCCGTGGCCCATGAAAGCCACAACACCTTCAGCGGCCTTTGTCTTGTAAACGTTGTCGATAACCCTTGCTGTGGTTACGATATCCTCCTGGGCTGCCAGCAACGGCATGCCAAGCTTGATGGTAACCTCGCTCAGATACTTGTCATCCAGGTCACCCAGGCTGTTGTTACCAAAGTCCTTGATGTAGTTTACTACGCGTGAGAACTCCTCACCGGGGATAACCTGCAGCGACTGGACGGTAATCTCCTTGTACTGCTTGGCGCCCAGTCCGTGGAGCCAGAAGTTGGGAGCGTAATAGTTACGTGAAACGCCGTTTTCGCCTGCAGCTGCGCGGTTGATGCAGATAGCAGAGCTGTAGCTCAGATAAACGTCTGATTTTGGGAAAGCCTTCTTATAGTCCTCAATTGTCTCATCAAAAGCACCGAATGCCTGCTCCCAGGTTGAACCGAATGCTACCAGAAGGATGGCGCTGTCATTCTTCTTGTTGATCTGAGCATCAACTGCATCCTGATAGCGGGTGTAGTTGTTCTTGGTCTCATCACTCTCTTTGTCACAGCTTACAAAGCTGAATCCTGCTATGGCTACCATAGCTGCCAGAATAAATCTGAATTTCTTCATTTCTTTTCTAAATTGGTTAAACAAAATATCTCAATTCTCATCAGTCATCATCATCCAGACTCCCCTTTTCCACATCGCGGGTATTCATCTTGCGGCCCTTTGAGAACTTAAGGCTCAGAGTGCAGTAGAATGTCCTGCCTGGGCTGGTAGTACCGTAGTGCAGTCCGTGTGGGGTGGTCTCCTTATAATCAAGTATATTGTCAATGCCGGCTTCAACACGCCACGTCATACCGTTCTTGCCGCGGCCCAGGTCATGGGTGGTGGTAAGTTTCCATATCTGATATGGCTTGCCGTTGCCGTTGTTCTGATAATAGCGTGTGCTGCTGGCGCGCCCGTAAAGGCCGATGCCCATGCGGTAAGCGTCATTATAGCGGTGCTGCCAGGTTCCGTACAGATTGCCTTTGTGGTGAGCCATACCGTCAATGGTCACTTCACTGAGACGGCTGTGCTTGGTGTCATAAACATGCGCCTTGGTATCAAGCCAGCTGTATGATCCGCCCAGGGTGATATCGGACGTAATGCGCCAGGTCAGCGAAGCGTCAATACCCATGGTGCGGGCATCCTCCATGTTCATGTACATTCGCGGGGTAACCTGACCGCTGCCGTCGCCCATATATTCAGGCGCCTCGCCTGCAGGAATCTGGCTCAGTGGTACATTTACCAGGGTGATCATGTTGTACAGCTCATTGCGGTAGCCGGTGACGGATGCCGAAAACCCTCCGCGGCTGAATTCCACTCCGGCCGACAGGTAATCGGATGTCTGGGGCTTGAGGTCAGGGTTGCCCATATAAAAGAATGTGGTGGCGCCCATGGTGCGCAGATAGTGGTAACCCTGCTCCTTGGGAGTGGGCGATTTGAATCCGCGGCTCCAGCCGGTACGGATCCTCAGGTCTGCCACCTTGAACATGGCGCTTATCTTGGGCGTGGCATGGAATCCGAACGCCTTGTTCTCAATAAGGCGTATTCCGGCAGTGATGTTGAGCCAGTTTACTCCGGTATACTCATCCTGCAGATAAAGGGCAGTGGTCCAGTCATCGGCCCGTCCTCCCTTTACGCGCATTGGGGCGTGCAGATAATCAAAACGGTACTCGGCGCCGGCACTGAGCAGATTCCCGTAGGGCAGACTGAAAACGCCCTTGAGCTCCGCCATAGTGCGCTGCTGGTCACTCTGCAGATGCTCCTGATCCGGGAAATAGGGATAGTATGGGGTGTATTTGCCGTTTGGGTCATATCCTTCCTCAAGAGTGGTATCGGTGTAGTGATAGTAGTAGGCGTGGCGGTCCCAGCTTATATCCAGCGTAATGCGGTCTGTCCCCTTCAGCTTATATTCCGATCCAAACGATGCGCCTGCATCACGGTATTTCATATCGAAAGTGTTGACATCACATGATGGGTGACGACCGTTGGTGGGGCGGAATATGCGCTTACGGTACAGGTATCCGTCGGCCTCAAAGGAGAGCCGGTCCGATGGGGCGTAGGTGATGCGCTCTCCAATCTGTCCGTTGGTGTACATGTTGACCGTCTTGTTGCGCGAATCAAATATGTGATACTCAGTCTGGGCAGGGTCCTCCTCGGCTGTGTTCTGCCAGCCGTCGGTGTGCTGCATCTGGAATGTGGTGAGCGATGTGAACTTGCCCACACTGAACCCTATGCTGTTGTGCTGGCGCAAATCCATGTATGATCCGCCGCGGGTGGTGTTCTCCAGATAGAGGGCCTGGTCATCGTGACGGCGGGTTATGACATTGATTACGCCGGTCATTGCATCGCTTCCGTAGAGCGCGCTGCCTGCACCTTTCACTATCTCAATATGGTCTATGTTGTGCGGGTCAATGCGTCCCAGGTCATTCTCACCGCCGTTGTCGCCGTTAAGGCGCTTGCCGTCAATCATTATCAGGATGTAGTTGTTTCCCAGTCCGTTCAGGGTCATCTGGCTGCCCATATCACCGGCATTGAAATCAAAACCGGCGCTTAGCTGGGACAGGATGTCCTCAAACGATGCGGCTCCCAACTGCTCAATCTGGCGTCGTGATATGATCTCGGTCTGGACCGGAACATCCTTAAGCATATGGGGCGTGCCTGTTGCTGTCACAACAACTTCTTCAAGTTTTTCTGACAGAGTGGTCTCGTTCTGTGCCGAAAGCGGCAGGGAACAGGTCAAGACCAGTAATGCAAGCGCCCCCTTTCTCATTTCTTAAGTCTGATGGCCAGGCTGACATATACCGAGCGGCCAGGGTTGATGGTTGAGAAATTGGTGTTCCATGGCCTGGTGTCACGCTCGTTAAACAGATTCTCTATACCGATACCGGGCTCGATTATGTAGTCCTCGATAAGGAATGTGTGCTTGGTGTTGAGGTCCCACTGGCTGTAACCGGGAGCATATCCGTATGTGCTGGAGTAGCGCTCGCCCTGCATGTGGCCGTTCAGGCTTACGTTGAGGTGGTAACCGCCCCAGTCATGGTCCCAGCGCAGGGTAGCGTTGCCGCTGTGTTTTACGCTCTTGTCAACCGGATTTGACTTGCCGTCACTCTCAGCCTTGGAGTCTGTATAGATGTAGCTGCCGGCCAGGTTGATGCCGCCTCCTACATACACGTTGGCATTCACGCTGATGCTCTTGATATTCGCTTTGTCAATATTGTCACGCTGGCGTATGGTCTTGAATTCGGCATGCAACTCGTCATATCCCATTGCAGTGATTTCGGCATCGGAGAGGACACGGTAGTTGATCATGTCGGTAATGTCATTGAGCACACCTGTTACGGACAAAGAAAGCCTTTGGGTGGCGTATTCGGCATTGAGTGATGCATAACGGCTCTTCTCGGGCTTGAGGTCACGATTGCCAACGGTCGCACGGCTGGCTGTCTTGGTCTGGTCGGTCGCAAATATCTGACTCAGGGTGGGAGAGCGGTATCCTGTTGCCCACGATGCCCTGAACCTGAAACTGCCCGGCTTGTACATGAGTGAGAAATCGGGTGTGGCATGACTCTTGAAATTCTCGTTGTACAGGTATCTGACTCCTGCCACAGCCTGCAGGTTCTCAGTAATGGAAAGCTCGTCCTGCATGAATGCGGCTGCGGTGAACATGCTTTCAAAGCTTATGTTGTCAGTCTCCGAGCGCAGCTGCTCATTGATATACTGAATACCCACTGAAACCTTGTTCATGTTATCCGGCTTGAGTATAGCCTTGATTTTGCCGTCATAGTAATGGGTCTCCTTGCGTTTCTGGAGGTCACCGGGCATCTGGCTGCCGCTCTTGAGGAAATAACGGTATGACGATGTAAAGTTGTCATTGTAGAAGTCGGCCTCCAGATATGCCTTGGGGCTTATCATGTAATTGGCGCTTGCTCCGTACAGCCAGGTTACATGGTTGAGGTCGTATGTGTATGCCTGGGTCTCCTTGTATATGTAGTTGCCGTCGGTATCCTTATCGGATGACTTCTTGAAATACTTGGCGGTCTGGGGGCGGTGGGTGTCATAGACGTTGTAGTTGCCGCGGACCGATACGTCCAGTTTGTCACTGAACCTGTATGTGAAACTCTGGCTGATGTTGTCCTGTGTATAGCCTGCCGACATGGGGCGGCCGGTCTTGTAACCCTCCTCGTCTATGTCATTGACCTGCCAGTTGTCTGCCTCCTTACGCTGGTACGATGTGCTTGATGAGAACTTGCCGGTATTGATGTCTGCGTCGATGCTCTCGGTAAAACGGCCGTGGCTTGTATAATGGGTGTAGTTGGTCACTCCTACGCCGTTGTTTGAATCGTCGGTAATGATGTTTATCACACCGCCTATGGCCTCGCTTCCGTAAAGGGCCGATGCGGCACCGCTCTGAATCTCAATGCGTTTGATATTTGATGCGCTGATGCGGTTAAGACGCTGGTCGCCTCCCAGACGGTGCCCGTTCTCCATCACTATCATGTAATCCTGACCTGTTCCGTTAAGGTTAAGGAAGGTTCCCATGCCGTTGGTTACGGTGGTTATGTTGGGCATGAGCCGGGTCAGGGCCTCCTCGACCGATGTCACTCCTGCATTCTGGATATCCTTGGCGGTTATCACCTGGATAGGGACGGGAGAGTTTGACATACGGCGATGTGTTCCGGTTCCTGTAACCACCACCTGCCCAAGGTTGATGTAGCTCTCATGCATCTTGATGATTATGGCGTTGTCGGCTGATGTGGCCGTATAGTCGGCCGGCAAATACGATACATGAGTTATCCTGATGCGGTAGTTTTCCTGTCGGGGCAGATTCCTGAGAGAAAACTCACCCTTGCTGTTGGTCGACGTGCCGGACAGGCTGTGATCAACACGGATGTTTGCACCCTGGATGGGCTTGCCGCTTTCAGCATCAAGTACAATACCGCTTACTGTTACCTGGCTCCATGCCGGTACAACCATGCACAGCGATACTATAGAAAGAAAGATCTTCTTTAGCATTTAAAAAAGAAAAAACAGTTCAGACCGGTTCTGTCCCGGAGCCTTAGTCCTGTAATAAAAATGATGCGGCAGGTTTCCTGACTTGGTCCCTCCCTGGAGTGCCTTCCCGCCCGTCCTTTTTATTAAGCAGTGGCAAATCGATATCTCCGGGATATGGTGGACTTTACAGTAGCGGGCACTGTTCCGGATTCTCACCGGATTCCCTCTATGCTGTCACCGCGGGTGGCAGCGTCACCGTATCGGAGTGCAAATTTATCTATTTTTTTATAATGGGCTATCTTCCAAAGTAGTAATTTTGTATTTGCAAACTAAACGATTATGGAAGAAGCCAATCTTGTAAAGGACCTTGCGCTGATACTGATTTCGGCCGGAGTCTTTACCATCATATCAAAAGCACTGAAACAACCGCTAATATTGGGATATATCGTGGCCGGTTTCCTGGTCGGACCTCATATGGGTCTGTTTCCTACTGTTACCAGCACAGTACAGGTAAAGGAGTGGTCCGATATAGGTATCATATTCCTTCTGTTTGCATTGGGTCTGGAGTTCAGTTTCAAGAAACTCATCAAGGTGGGCAGCAGTGCCCTGATCACGGCAATTACCCAGTGCCTGGGTATGTTCATACTGGGATTCCTGGTTGGTGAGGCAATAGGGTGGAGTAATATGGAGTCCATATTCCTGGGTGGTATGCTATCCATGTCATCGACCACAATAATTATCAAGGCATACGATGACCTGGGTTATAAGGACCGTCCGTTCGCCCCGCTGGTGTTCGGCGCATTGGTGTTTGAGGACCTGATTGCCGTGGTGCTCATGGTACTGCTGTCAACAATGGCGGTGTCAAATAAATTCGCAGGAGGTGAGATGCTTATGGGACTTGCCAAACTGGTGTTCTTCCTGATCCTGTGGTTCCTTATAGGTATTTACATGATTCCCACCTTACTTAAGAAAGCCCACAAATATCTGAATGACGAGATACTGCTTCTGGTAAGTCTGGGACTCTGCTTTGTGATGGTGTCATTGGCCAGCCTGGCCGGATTCTCCGAGGCTCTGGGTGCATTCGTGATGGGTTCCATCCTGGCCGAAACAATGGAGAGCGAGCATATAATGCTCCTTACCAAGGGCATCAAGGACCTGTTCGGTGCCATATTCTTTGTATCTGTAGGTATGATGGTCGATCCGCACGTGATTGCGGAGCACTGGGGTACGATACTTGTGCTGACCATAACGGTCATGGCCGGAATACTCTTTTTCTCTACATCGGGTGCAGTGCTTGCAGGTCAGGGATTGGATAACGCGGTACATGCAGGATTCAGCCTTGCACAGCTGGGTGAGTTCTCGTTCATCATTGCCGGTCTGGGTGTATCGCTGGGCGTGATGCGTGACTTTATCTATCCGGTCGTCATAACCGTCTCGGTCATAACCACCTTTACTACACCTTATATGATAAAGGCGGGCACTCCGGCATACCAATACCTTATTAAAATGCTGCCCGCTCAGTTTGTGGAGCGTATCAACGCCTTCTCAACCCAGGAACGTCAGAATTCGGCGGCTGCCCAGAACGAGTGGAAACGTCTTATAAAAGAGGTGGCACTAAGGGTTCTTCTGTACGGAGTAATCCTGATTGCTATAGATCTGGGCTCACACCTGTTTCTGGACAAATACATGATAAGCCGGTTGGACAGTTTCACTCCGTTTGTGCGCAACCTTATAAGTGTGGTTGCCACACTTGTGGTCATGTCACCGTTCCTGGTGGGCATAGCAATTTCCGGCGATGACATAAACCGCTCATCCATAAAACTCATCAAGGCCAAGCAGGCCAACGTATGGCCGGTAATATCACTTGCCCTGCTGCGTATCCTCATAGCGATGGGATTTGTAGTTAGCGTGATAGCCAGCCATTTCAACCTGGCTTTCTGGACCATTCTGCTCATTATTGCATCAGGTGTGGCGTTTTTCTTCATCGGCCGCAGTTCCATCAGCAAGTTCACCATCGTAGAGGATCGTTTTATGGCCAACCTCAATGAGAAGGAACAGCAGCAGCGCCGCATGACTCCGGTGACATCATCGGTCAGCGACAAGATGTCCCGCTATAACGTAAAGACCGATATGATAACCATATCGGCCGATTCTCTCTATGCCGGCAAGATGCTCAAGGACCTGCCGTTCCGCCACAAATCGGGCGTGAATATAGTTAAGATTATACGCGGAAGCCGCAGCATTATGATACCGCGTGGCGAGGAGATGCTGTTTCCGTCCGATAAACTGATAGCCGTGGGAACCAAGGAGCAGTTGGCCGAGTTCCGCAAGGATATGACCGAGAATGTCTATGTGCCCGATGAAAAGGATGCCGGAAATCTGTCACCGCGTGCTTTTGAACTGGAGAGCATTACTCTCAAGGAAGATTCCTGGCTTACCGGCAAGACCCTCCGGGAGACCGATATGCGCTCCTACGGCTGCATGGTGATAAGCGTTGTAAGCGACGGTCAGGTAACCACCAACCCCAAGCCAGACTATCGCTTCAAAGAGGGCGATTTAGTCTGGCTTGCAGGCGAGAAATCCGCCTGCGAGTGGTGGGACTGATCATTTCATCTTTATCCAGGCTCCTAAGTCCTTCCAGCTGGGTTTCTTGCCGTGCATGAATACGCCTACGCGGAATATGCGGGCGGCTACCCAGGTCATTGCGATGAATGAGACGTAGAGTACCACAAGTGATACTGCAACTTGCCATACAGGTATTCCGAAAGGTATGCGGGCCATCATCACTATAGGTGATGTGAACGGTATCATTGAGCACCAGAAAACCAGACTGGAGTTGGGGTCATTCATAACGCTCATCATAACCATAATGGCTAAAATTACAGGCATCATGATGATTCCGTTAAACTGGGCTGCATCCTGAGGGGTGTCAACAGACGATCCTATGGCTGCGTACATGGATGCGTAGAACAGGAATCCGCCTACGATATAGAGCAGCAGTTCCAGGAACAGACCAGCTAGATATGAAACGTCGGTGAACTTGCCTACCATGCTCAAAACCTCAGGATCGGGTACATTCTGAGCGGCGGCCATTGCGGCTTCAACATTGGTTCCTCCCATTATCAGAGGCATGACGAATGCGCTTGCCCCGATAATCAGTACGGCCCAGATCACAATCTGGAGGGCTGCAACTAATGCTATACCCAGGATCTTGCCCATCATGAGCTCGAACGGGGTGCAGGATGTAACCATGACGTCCAGCACACGGGTCTGCTTCTCGTCTATGACGGATTGCAGAACCTGCTGACCATATACAATCATGATAAAGTAGAGCAGCATTCCAAGGACGAGCCCCATCAGCCAGGATGCGGTGGTGGATGTCTTTTCCATATTCTCATCATCCTCCTGCTCGTTGTTCTTGAGTGTCTGCAGGTTGTTTACGCGGACATTGGCATCGGCCAGTATCTGATCCATATTCTCCAGGTTGTAGCGTTTGAGACGCTCGGTGCGCAATATTCCCTGAATCTGGCTCTGGATATTCTCCTCCACGCTCATTGATGATGCATCGTTGAGCACCAGCTGGAGGTTCTGGGGATTGTCAAGGATGTCGCTTCCTATAACCAGTATTCCGTATTCTGACTTATGTTGCATACGTGCCTTACTCAGAGTCTCGCCTGGTGCCAGAAGACTGAATGACACCGTCTTGCCAGATGTGAGCTGCTTACCTACAAACTGCTCCGGTGAGTTGTCTATGACCACCACCTTCTTTGTGTCAGAGTTGCCCTTGAGCATCATGACACTGGGCAGAACCATCATGGCAATCATCAACAGAGGAGTAAGCAGTGTACTGATGATGAATGATTTTTTGCGGACGCGCTCAGTAAACTCGCGTTCTACTATAAGACCTGTCTTGTTCATAGTTTTTGCTGTTTAAAGTGTACCGTTCACGGCACGGATGAATATATCGTTCATACTGGGAATGATCTCCTGGAAGGAGCGCAGGTTAACGCTGTCATTAAGTGAGCCGATAACCGCACGTACATCGTCATCGGACGGGATGTGTATCTTCTGCTGAGTATAACCTCCGATAACACCCTCTGAATCTCCTATCAGGTCGGCCTTGCCTCCGATTGCTGCGTTGAACTCATCCGGGGTTCCGTTGTATAGAACCTGGAAAGTGTTGCCTCCGGCCTTGCGGCGTATCTCCTCTACAGATCCGGACAGGATGTTGTGCGATTTGTTGATGAGAGTTATGTCATCACATATCTCCTCGACCGACTCCATGTTGTGGGTTGAGAATATCACTGTGGCGCCGCGGTCACGCAGACCAAGTATCTCCTCCTTGAGCAGGTTCTGGTTGATTGGGTCAAAGCCGGAGAACGGCTCGTCAAATATGAGCAGCTTGGGCTCATGAACAACTGTGGCAATGAACTGTACCTTCTGGGCCATACCTTTGGAGAGGTCTTCCACCTTCTTGTCCCACCACTCGCTGAGTTCCAGACGCTCGAACCACTCCTTGAGCTTGCGGGTGGCCTGCATTCGGCTCATGCCGCGCATACGGGCAAAGAAAACGGCCTGTTCGCCCACTTTCATCTTCTTGTAGAGACCGCGTTCCTCGGGCATATAACCTATATGGTAAATGTCATCGGCATTTATCTCATGGCCTTCAAACCAGACCTTACCGCAGTCAGGTATGGTCATGTGATTCACCACACGTATGAGTGTGGTCTTACCGGCTCCGTTGGGGCCGAGCAAACCGTAGATGGAGCCGCGTGGGACTTCCATTGATACATCATCAAGAGCCTTGTGCCCGGTATATGTCTTGGACACGTGTTCAATTTTAAGAATCGAATCCATTTTTGATTGTATATATGTTCTATTGGTTATTTTTTTCTTTTGGTGAACACTGCATCGAACACTATCCGGGCAATCTGTTTCTGGCCCTCCTCATTGGGATGGATGGTGTCGGGGAAATACTGACGCTTGCCCTGCATGGGGGTGTTGAGGTCTATAATAGGAATGTTCTCCTCCTGAGCGACCTCTTTGATGTATGGAATGACACCGTTAAAGATGACACTGTCGTTAATGCTCCAGGCGTGACCGTATGCGGGAACCGGCAGGCAGAGCCATATCCCGGGTTTGGCAGGAAGGGCGCGGAATGACTCAATCAGTGTCTTGAGGTCCTTCTTGAAGTGCTCCTGCTCTTTCCAGTTGTAGGGCTTGCTGTCATTGGTTCCCAGCTTGATGGTAACAATCTGAGGATTGAATGCCAATGCATCCTTGTATGCCTGCTCGTTCATGTAGGGCATATCGGTGCCCATCATCGTGGTGGTTCCGCTTACGCCGAAATTACGTACATCATACTTCTCGCCCAGCATGGTGCTCAGCAGACCGGGGTAGGTGTCATGTTCACGGTCCTTGATTCCGTGACCGTAAGTGATGCTGTCGCCGACACAGGCCACACGTACGGGCTCTTGTCGGCAGGCTGAAAGGGTCAGCACTATGGCTGACATCAGGATTAGAATACTCTTTTTCATTTATCGTTCTTTTTGTTTATCTGACAACGTATGCTCTCAGCATGAATGGTCTCAAACAGCAGACGGATAAAATCACCGTCAAGTCCCAGTTCCTTTCCCTTTTCAGCCAGTATATCCGATATAGCTTTGTAACGGTCCGGCTGAAGTATTGCAAGGTTGTGGGTATTCTTGTATTCGCCTATGCTTCCGGTTATGTGGAACCGGTCGGCAAGGTCCTGTATGAGTTGCAGGTCTATGTCATCAAGCAGGGCCCGATAAGGCTCCATGAACTTGAGGTCGGCGGGTTCCGGTTCGCGGTGGAATACCAGTTTCCCGGTCATCCGGCCGAACTGCTCAGGGGTTAGCTGCTGTTTCTGGTCGCTCAGGGCATGGCATGGGTCGGGGTGTACCTCTATAAACAGGCCGTCGGCTTTCATGTCAAGCGCCATCTGGGCCAGATGTGGCACAAGGTCGCTGCGGCCGGTCATGTGGCTGGGGTCACATATTACCTGCAGTCCCGGAATACGACGGCGCAACTCGATGGGAATCTGCCACTCGGGGGAGTAGCGGTAAATGCGCTCGTAATATGAACTGAATCCGCGGTGAATGGCGGCCATCCGTTTGATTCCGGCACCGGCCAGCCGCTCAAACGCTCCTATCCAGAGCTCCAGTTCGGCGTTTATGGGATTCTTTACCAATACCGGTATGTCGGTGCCGCGCAGCGCATCGGCCACCTCCTGAACTGCGAACGGGCTGGTTGTGGTGCGTGCGCCAATCCAGAGCATGTCGATGCCGGCTTTAAGGGCGGCTTCCACATGGCGGGCATTGGCAGCCTCGGTGGTTACGGCCATTCCGGTCTCGGTCTTTACCGCCTTAAGCCATTCCAGGGCAGGCTCTCCGGCACCTTCAAAATTGCCGGGACGGGTACGGGGCTTCCATACTCCTGCACGGAATACTTTCACTCCCATAGCTGCCAGACTGCGTGCGCAATCCATTACCTGAGCCTGGGATTCGGCACTGCAGGGGCCTGCAATCAGTGAACAGTTCTCTATCTTTTGTATCTCAATCATTGTTGTGTGAATATTCTTCCGTCCCTCATCAGAATGTGTCCCTCACCAACCATATAATGGAGTACCAGGTCAATCTTTTTTCTGTCATAGGGCAGGGAATATACTTTCTGCGGGTTGTCCGGATTGGAGTGGAATGTATCCAGGACATCTCCCATTATTGTATCACGTTCACCACGGGTGAGTTCGTTCTGTACCTTTTCCTGGCACAGGTCACAGCACAGACAGGGCCGTTTCTGATGCTCGCCGAAGTATTTTAGCAGCATTGCGCTGCGGCATCCTGTCTCGCGGGTTACATACTCCATCATGGCACCTATGCGCTCCTTGAACTCCTCCTTGCGCATACGGTAAACCTCAGGATCAAAGTTAAGCATTGCCGTATCTATACGCTCGCGGGTCCAGGTGATGACCGGAGTGCGTCTCTCCGGGACATAACGGACCACACCCTGACTCTGAAGGTTCATGAGTGTGGTATAGAGCTTGTCGCGGTCTATCCCTGCGCGTGAGCATATAAGATGCTCGTCTATATAAGCGTAGTCGGTGAATATGCCGCTGTAAAGGCGCAGTATGATGTTCATCACCTCCTCGGTTACCCGGTCCTGATGCAAACGGTAAAGGTCATCACGTCCTGCGGTAAAGAGCAGCCGTGCGGAGTAATCCATCTCATCCACATACTCTATGTACCCCATTCGGGTAAGAATGCGCAGCGCGCTGTCGGTAGGGATGACCGGCAGTGAGAAATGCTGGCAGAATTCACCCAGTGAGAATGCAAATGTGCAGCCTCGTCCGTCGCCCACAGCCATCTCGTGCCAATAGCCCAGTTTCTCATAGACATCACAAATGAACTCCTCCTTGGGGAAACTGTCGCTTATGCGCTTGCTCACTGTACGTTTGTCACCCGGGGAGTGCAGCAAAACCGCGTATGAACGCTGTCCGTCACGTCCGGCACGACCCGCCTCCTGAAAATAGGCCTCTATGGAACTGGGAATGTCCATATGTATGACGGTGCGTACATCGGGCTTGTCAATGCCCATTCCGAATGCATTTGTGGCCACAACCACGCGGTAAATATCCTGTGTCCAGGCTTTCTGGCGCTCATCCTTGAGGGTGGGTTCCAGCCCGGCGTGATAAAATGTGGCGGGTATACCCTCGCTGTTAAGAAAGTCCGATATCTCCTTGGTCTGTGCGCGGTTGCGTACATAGACTATGCCGGTGCCCGGCACGCAGTCCAGAATATGCTTGAGTTCCAAAAGTTTGTTCTCTGTCTTTCGGACCACATAAGCCAGGTTCTGGCGGAAGAAACTCATGCGTATGACATTCTTCTCCCTGAATCCCAGTTTGTCCTGAATGTCATCGGTCACCTGAGGCGTTGCGGTTGCGGTAAGCGCCAGTACCGGGACTCCCGGCAGGTCCTTGCGTATATCGGCTATGGTAAGATATGACGGACGGAAATCATAGCCCCACTGTGATATGCAGTGTGACTCGTCAACGGTAAGCAGGCATATCCTGAGATGACGCAGTTTGGTGCGGAACAGGTCCGATGAAAGCCTCTCGGGCGATACGTAAAGGAACTTGTAACCGCCGAATATGCAGTTTTCCATGACCGCGATTATCTCCTCACGTTTCATTCCGGTGTGGATGGCGGCGGCTTTTATGCCGTGCTCGCGCAGATTGCGCACCTGGTCTTTCATGAGAGCTATGAGAGGAGTGATTACCAGACATACGCCATCCATAGCCAATGCCGGAACCTGGAAGGTTATGCTCTTTCCACCGCCCGTAGGCATAAGGCCCAATGTGTCACGGCTGCTGCCGATACTCTCTATAATCTGTTCCTGAATGCCTCGGAAACTGTCGTAGCCCCAGTATTGCTTTAGTATCTCCAGGTAGGTCATATCGGCCTGTCAGGCTTTTTGTTGTTCAGGCATATTGGGCTTGATACTCTCAATCTGGAGCAGAACCTCACCCTGCTTGAAGTTGTTCTCCTCAATGGTATAGCAAATATCAAAAGACTTTTTGGTTTTGATATAGCTCACGTATGAACTCTGGCCGAACGCAATGCCGTTGAGCGGATGGCCGCTCTTGCTGTCTATCAGTTCCAACTTGATGTGTTCATGGCCACGGCCCACTACCTTGCTCGTGCCATAGTCATAGACGTTGTGGGTACGGAATACAGGTTTGCTGTTGTCCGGGCCGAACGGCTGGAACTTCTTGAGGTCACGGAAGAATTTTGGAGTAATATCCTTGAAGTCAAGGTCGGCATTGATTTCAATTGAGGCCTCTATCTGGTCCGGTTCAATGTGCTCTGAAACATACTCCTCAAAACGGCGCTTGAATTCCTCCACGTTCTCAACCTTGAGAGAAAGTCCGGCGGCATATGTGTGACCTCCGAAATTCTCAAGCAGGTCCTTGCAGCTCTCAATGGCCTTGTAGACATCAAAACCCGATACGGAACGTGCCGATCCGGTGGCAAGATTGCCGGTCTTGGTCAGTACTACGGCGGGTTTGTAGAATACCTCGGTCAGACGTGATGCCACTATGCCGATGACGCCTCGTTTCCAGTTCTCGTTGTAGAGTACTATGGCGTGGCGGTTCTCGCCGTCTTCCAGATTGGTGACAATCTCATTGGCCTCTTCGGTCATCTCCTTGTCATCCTTCTTGCGGTCATCATTCTCCTTGTCGATGTTCTCGGCAAGTTCAAGCGCGCGCCCAAAGTCTTTTTCAACCATCAGGTCCACGGCTTTCCTACCGCTGCTCATGCGTCCTGCGGCATTCAGACGTGGTCCTATTTTGAATACTATATCATTGATATTCAGATTCTTGTCTGACAGCTTGCAAACCTGGATTATTGCCTTGAGTCCTGTGCAGGGATTGCTGTTGAGCTGCTCCAGACCGTAATGAGTAAGCACACGGTTCTCGCCCATTATGGGAACTATGTCCGATGCGGTGCTCACTGCCACCAGGTCCAGACTGGGCTGAAGTTCGCTGAACGGAATGCCGTTGTCAATCGCGTAAGCCTGCATCAGCTTGAAACCTACTCCGCAGCCTGAAAGGTGCTTGAAGGGGTAGGTTGAGTCAAAACGCTTGGCATTCAGTATGGCAACTGCAGGAGGCAACTCGTCATCGGGAACATGGTGGTCACACACAATAAAGTCAATGCCTTTCTGCTTGGCATAGGCTATCTCCTGGATGGCCTTGATTCCGCAGTCCAGCACAATTACCAGTTTTACGCCTGTCTCATAGGCGTAATCCACACCTTGCTCCGACACCCCGTAACCCTCGTTGTAACGGTCCGGGATGTAGTAGTCCAGATTGTCGTAATCCCTTTTAAGGAAATTATACACCAACGCTACGGCTGTGGTGCCGTCAACGTCATAATCACCGTAAACCAGAATGCGCTCGCCGCGCTCAATGGCGCTGTTGATACGTGCTACAGCCTTGTCCATGTCGTCCATGAGCCAGGGATCAAGCAGCTCGTTCAGTTGCGGGTTAAAGAATTTCTGTACTTCGGTCTTGGTTTTTATACCCCTTTGTATCAGTAGCTTACAGAGTATGGGACTAATCCCGACAGCCTTTGATAGTTCATTGGCTGCCTCTGTCATCTCCTGGGTGGGGGGCTCGTAGTTCCATCTGAAGTTCATTATTTATGTTATTTTTTATTTTATCCATTTTGAGTATGTCGTGTGGTCTTGCCCTTTAATGGGCCGCAATGATGCGGATAGCGGTTGCAAGACCGGTTTGTTCCAAACTGCAAATATATGAAACCGCTCTCTTATTATCAATATTTCAATATCATTATTAGTTAGTATTTTTTAAAATAATAAAAGGCAGGAGTGCTTCAGAGAGAGCTCCTGCCTTAAAGGACTTTTTATTATCTGCCGGATTATTTTATGCCCAGTTTCTTCTTTATGTCCTTGGGGAGAGCATCCTTATGGACCAGGATGTTCATGGTCTTGTAAGCCACGTATGCATCGCTGGCGTACCAGATACCGTTGTTGCCGGCTGTGGTGTTCCATGAGTTCTTGACCATGAAATACTCCTTGCCGTTCTGGTCCTTTGCTATGCCGAATATCTGCATGCCGTGGTCATCGGTGGTCTCCCAGTTGTCATAACCCTCCTGACGCAGTTCCTGGGTGATTACCTTCTCTTCGCCCGGCTCACGCAGTATCTTGTTCTCCTTGTCGTCATCGGACGGGATTACGCAGACGGCGGGCTTGGAACGGAGAAATCCGGTTTCGGAGACATCGGCACCCCATGCAAATGTGTAACCGGTCTTGATGGCATTGTGCATGACGGCCATGAATTCGTCAAGCGGCAGGTTGTAGGAGAGACCCCAGCGCCAGTTGTCCTGGATCTCTATGACAAACTGCTCATAGAAAGGATGATGAGTGTAGGATGTGAGGGATACGTAGTCATCCATGTTCAGACCTAATGACTCAGCGTATGACCGGGGGGTGTATTCCTTGCCGTTGTAGGTGAATTTCTCGGGGCACTCGCCTATATAGGCATCATAAATGCCGGAAAAACCTTTCTGCCATACATCGGACAGCTTCTTGATGTTGCCCTTGGCCAACGCATTCACGTATGCGGTGGCGACAGCGGTCAGCTCGGTGTGGTTGATACGGTCGCTTTTGTACATGATGCCGGGCATAACCTCCTGCGGAACCATTCCGTAGTTCTTCCAGCAGTAAACTACATCATAGAAACTGCCGCCCTGTGCAAACTCTATGTCGCCGTGCAGACGTACGGCTGCCTTGGCGCGGTCCTCCATGGTCTTGTGTACAACGAACATCTCGGCCAGGTCATGCTCGCCCTTGCCCAGACGGAGCAACTCTGACTCAAAGAATCCTATAGATGAGAATGACCAGCATGTTCCGGAATTGGCCTGATCCTTGACCGATGTGATGCCCAGTGAGTCAACTGTAGTGAAAACGTAGCCCTTGGGCGCCTCATTCTTTTCCTGTGCAGATACACCTGCGCATACAAGTGCTAATGATGCGATAATGAATATTCTTTTCATACTTATAAATGATGATTTTTGATTTTCGTGATGCCAAATTTATTCTTTTTGCCCCACTTGGCAAAGCTTATAGGCCGAAAAACGCTATATTCGCGGGATAATACGAGAACAGATGCTTTATACCTCATATAGTGACAGGAATATTCTGACAAGAACCGGCAGGTGGATACCGGATGGCACACCCGATTGCGCCGAATCTTTTACAATTCTGTCCCTTACGGATACGCTCATGCAGTTTGACAGGCAGCTGGAAGTGCTTTCGGATAATCTCAAGAAAGTGATTGAGGATGGTGGAACTCCTGTCCTGATGCGCTTCTTTCTGAGTGATCCAGCCAATCAGACGGAGGCTCTGCGTGAAAGTATTGTCTATGACTGCCCGGTATCAGTCATCGGCCAGGCTCCGCTTAACGGGACCAAGATAGCCGCGATGGTGTGGTGCCGCCAGAGCGCCGCAATCTGCCGCGTAGGGGACCGTATGCATAAGGTTACCGGAAGGGGCATAGATGAGTATTGGTTCACTGGTGGTCTTTCAGACAGCGAAGGTTCATACAATCAGACTGTCACACTGCTTGATGAGCTCAGCAGCGGGCTGGAATCACAGGGGCTCACACTGCGGGACCACTGTATGCGCACCTGGCTCTTTGTCCAGAACATAGATGTCAATTACAAGGGTGTGGTGGATGGCCGCAATACCGTTTTTGACCGTCACGGACTTACTCCCGATACTCACTTCATCGCCAGCACCGGCATAGAGGGACTCACATCCGATTGCCGGAACAAGGTCATGCTTGATGCCGTGGCTGTCAAGGGACCTGGCATTCTGGTAAAATATCTTCACGGTGACAGCCACTTGAACCGTACGTCGGAGTATAGTGTAAGGTTTGAGCGCGGAACTATGGTTGAGTATCCGGACCGCAGGCACGTTTATATATCAGGTACTGCAAGCATCGACAATAAAGGTCAGATTCTCTTTGAGAAAGACATTGTGAACCAGACCAACCGCATGATTGAGAATGTGGGTGTGCTGCTGGAGGAAGCCGGATGCGGATTCGCTCAGGTGGGCGCAATGACAGTATATCTGCGGGATATTGCGGATTATGCTGCTGTTAAGAAAATATTTGACATTAGTTTTCCTGATTGCCCCCGTATCATAGTGCAGGCTCCTGTCTGTCGTCCGGGTTGGCTGGTGGAGATGGAGTGCATAGCGATTTACTGATATTATGCTGGACAAAGGCTCATCGGTACTGCTCATATACACCGGCGGAACCATCGGAATGAAAGAGGATGGCCGCGGTGCCCTGACTCCGTTTGATTTTGACGGACTGATGGAGTTCGTGCCCGAACTGGGCAGGTTCACCTGTAGGATTGACCATTATTCGTTTTCGCCTCTGATTGACTCGTCGGACGTGGAGCCGTCGCTTTGGGTGCGTCTGGCCGAGATAATCCGTGACCGCTACGATGATTATGACGGATTCGTGATCCTGCACGGAACCGATACTATGGCTTATTCGGCATCTGCCCTGAGTTTTATGCTGGATAACCTTTCCAAACCTGTAATCTTTACCGGAAGCCAATTGCCAGTGGGTCGCCCGCGCACCGACGGCAAGGAGAACCTGATTTCATCGGTCGAGATTGCCGTAGCCAGGAATCCTGATGGCGGCGCCGTAGTTCCGGAGGTCTGCATATTCTTCAACTCCCAGCTGCTGCGCGGCAATCGCAGCACCAAGGCTGATTCCACATCGTTCCATGCGTTCCGGTCGCCCAACTATCCGCCGCTGGCTACGGCAGGAATAGATATCCTCTACAACGACAAGCATATAATGCGTCCAGCATCGGAGGCGTTCTGCATAAATACCTCTCTCGATACCCGCGTATCTATATTAAAGGTGCATCCCGGAATCACTCCCCAGGTGGTGCGTGACATCCTGCTTGGTTCCGATACCCGTGCGGTCATTATTGAGACCTACGGCTCAGGCAACGCCATATCAAAGGACTGGTTCGTGGATATAGTGAGAGAGTCATCGGCTATGGGTAAGATTCTGCTCAACGTTACCCAATGTCTGGCCGGAACGGTCAATATGGACCTGTACACTACAGGCCGCGCCCTGCGTGACGCTGGCGTGGTATCAGGCCGTGACCTCACAACCGAGGCCGCTCTGGCCAAACTCTTCTGTCTTATGGGCTCAACGCCCGATAACGCTGAGGTCAAGCGACGCCTTGCGCTCAATCTCCGTGGCGAGATTTCCTGAAATAGTACAATTGGGGACTGTCTTTTAGTCGCTTCGCTTTGTAAAAGCGTCCCTTCGGGCCGGGCGCCCCTTTTGTATCATTTTAGCGGATTAAGGTCTGATTTGAACCACTCTATGAATTTAGTGATACCGTCGTGCAGGCTGGTGCCGGGTTTGTAGCCGCACTCCTTTTCCAGTTTGGAGGTATCGGCATAGGTCTTGAGGACATCGCCCTGCTGCATGGGCAGGAATATCTTGTTGGCCTCTACGCCCAGGGTGCTCTCAATCTCGTTGATGAAATCCATCAGCTGCACGGGCTGTGAGCAACCTATATTATATACCTTCCATGGAACGTTGTTCGGACATTGCTCTGCTGCGGGCTGATGGTCAATAACCTGGATTGTGCCCTCCACTATATCATCTATATAGGTAAAGTCACGGCTCAGGTTGCCGTTGTTGAACACCTTGATAGGTTCACCCTTGCTGATGGCTGTGGCAAACAGCATGGGCGCCATGTCAGGGCGGCCCCAGGGACCATATACGGTAAAGAACCTCAGGCCGGTGGTGGGCAGGCCGTACAGCTTGCTGTAGGAGTGGGCCATAAGCTCGTTGGCCTTCTTGGTGGCAGCGTACAGGCTCACGGGGTTGTCTACGCGGTCATCCTCACTGAACGGAACCTTGTCATTCATTCCATAGACCGATGATGACGATGCATATACCAGATACTTGACATCGTTGTGGCGGCAGCACTCCAGCACATTCATGAATCCTACCAGGTTGCTGTCCAGATAGGCGTAAGGGTTGGTGATGGAGTATCGGACTCCGGCCTGTGCGGCCAGGTTCACTACTACATCAAACTTTTCCTGATTGAATAACTCCGCCATCTGCCCGCGGTCGGCCAGATCCATCTTTATAAAGCGGTAGTTGGGGAACAGGGTGCTCTCACGGACGGAGCCGTCAATGTACCGGCCGCTATGGGAGTGTATTCCGCACTGCTCCAGACGTCCTAATTTAAGGCGCACATCATAATAATCGTTGATATTGTCCAGTCCCACTACCTCATCACCGCGCTGAGCCAGCCGGTAAGCCAGTTTTGAGCCGATGAATCCGGCTGCTCCCGTTACAAGTATCTTCATCCTTTTCTATATTTTGTGCAAAGATAGTGCAAGCCGAGAGGAGAAAAAAGGAGTTCACTCATTTTTTATCCCGAGGCGCAGCCTATCTAAGACCGAAAGTCAAAGTAGTGCAAGCCGAGAGGAGAAAAAAGGAGTACACTCATTTTTTATCCCGAGGCGCAGCCTATCTAAGACCGAAGGACAAAGTAGTGCAAGCCGAGAGGAGAAAAAAGGAGTTCACTCATTTTTTATCCCGAGGCGCCGCCTATCTTCAAAGCGAAGCTTTAAAGTGGTGCAAGCCGAGAGGAGAAAAAAGGCGGTACTATCCGGACCCTCCTGATAATAATCCAAGGAGCACAGAACTTTTGGGGTATCGGTATCGGAAACCATAGCCGCCCGTGGCTCTGTGACTTCTTTGAAGACAGGAATACAAAACAGGGGGACCGGGTGAAGCCGATTGGCTTGTCTCGGTCCCCTTTTTATATCCTGACAAAATGCATACCAAAGGTGACGATATTTGCATATTTATGTTCAAAATGGTGTAAACAATAGCAATATTTTGGGTTTATGCATATCTTTCTGACTTTTTTGCATAATTTCTGTGAAATATTTTGCGTAATCTTTGCTGGTTTTGATGACAAATAGTAACTTTGCAAGCGGTTTTGATGACAAATTTACAAAATATACAAAACATTGCATTATGGATAAGCAAGTAAAGAATTACGTTGACAAGTTCATGGCTGAACTTATGGCCAAGAATCCCGGTGAGAAGGAATTCCATCAGGCAGTCAGTGAGGTTGTAGAGAGCGTTGCCCCCTATATCCTTCA
The DNA here is from genome assembly GCA_905235565.1 of uncultured Bacteroidaceae bacterium. Classification (GTDB taxonomy): domain Bacteria; phylum Bacteroidota; class Bacteroidia; order Bacteroidales; family Bacteroidaceae; genus Colenecus. Next base: position 25,420 of record CAJOLR010000014.1, read on the forward strand.
GAACCCTTACCTCCTGGATCAGAAGATCATGGAGCGTATGGTTGAGCCCGAGAGAGTAATAATGTTCCGTGTTCCATGGATGGATGACAAAGGTGAGATTCATGTAAACCGCGGTTTCCGCGTACAGATGAACAGCGCCATCGGCCCGTACAAAGGCGGCGTCCGTTTCCACTCAAGCGTTAACCTGAGCATCATGAAGTTCCTTGCCTTTGAGCAGACTTTCAAGAACAGCCTTACCACACTGCCTATGGGTGGTGCCAAGGGTGGTTCAGACTTCAGCCCGCGCGGCAAGTCAGACGCTGAGGTAATGCGTTTCTGCCAGAGCTTCATCAACGAGCTTTATCGTCATATCGGTCCTGACACCGACGTACCTGCAGGTGATATAGGTGTAGGCGGCCGTGAGGTTGGTTTCATGTTCGGTCAGTACAAGAAGCTCAAGAACGAGTGGACCGGTACTTACACAGGTAAGGGTCAGTGCTGGGGCGGTAGCCTTCTGCGTCCCGAGGCAACCGGTTACGGTGCCTGCTACTTTGCACAGGACATGCTTGCCACACGCGGCAAGAGCTTCCAGGGCCAGACAGTTGTAATCTCAGGTTCAGGTAACGTTGCACAGTATGCTGCCGAGAAGGCAATGCGTCTGGGCGCCAAGGTTGTTACCTTCTCTGATTCAAATGGTTACATCTACGATCCCGAGGGCATGACCGAGGAGAAGATTGCATACGTAAAGAACCTCAAGAACGTTATCCGCGGCCGTATCAAGGAGTATGTAAAGCAGTATCCTAACGCCAAGTACTTTGAGGGCGAGCGTCCCTGGGGTGTCAAGTGCGACATCGCTATGCCTTGCGCTACCCAGAACGAGATTGAGCTCAAGGATGCCGAGAAGCTGGTGGCCAACGGTTGCTACTGCGTAACCGAGGGTGCCAACATGCCTACCACCCCTGATGCAATCGCTCTGTTCCAGAAGAACAAGATGCTGTACTCACCCGGTAAGGCTTCGAATGCCGGTGGTGTATCAACATCAGGTCTTGAGATGTCACAGAACTCAATGCGTCTTAAATGGACTGCCGAGGAGGTTGACGAGAAGCTGCATCGCATCATGAGCGATATCCACGCTGCCTGCGTCAAGTACGGTACCGAGGAGGACGGCTACATCAACTACGTGAAGGGCGCCAACATCGCTGGCTTCATCAAAGTAGCCAATGCGATGTGCGAGCAGGGACTTGTATAAGCCAGTATATTAGCATTGGCTACTTCTGGCTGGAAGCCAGCCGTTCGCGGAGCGAACTAAAAAAAGGCCGGCTGCCCTCGGCAGCCAATGCGATGTGCGAGCAGGGACTTGTATAATACCTTATAAATTGATAATTTTGGGCTGACTTAACAAAAGCCGGCCCAATTTTTTATAAGACCTATGGAGGAGAAAGACAATCATCATCCCGAACTCATGGCCCGACGTATCCGCCGGATACTGCTGGTATGCAACAATTATGACAGCTACTCACTCGAGGAGGACGGCCATATCGAGGCGCAGATTGCACAGGACTATGCCGAACTCAACCTGAGTAATCCGCCTGACATAATCCGCGTGGAGACAACCGTTGAGGCGTTGGAACTGGCCCGTACTGATACATCGTTTGATCTGGTCATAACCATGTACAACGTGGGCGAGGTTGATGTGTTTGAATTCTCCAAGCGCATGAAGCAGATTGCTCCCGATACCCCCATAGTCCTGCTGGCCACATTCTCACGTGAGATATTCAACCGCATGAAGGACCGCACGGGCAGCGCCATAGACTGGTTCTTCTGCTGGAATAACTCAACCGACCTGATGATTGCCATCATCAAGCTGCTGGAGGACCGCATGAATGCCGAGCATGACATACTGGAAGAGGGAGTGCGCGCCATACTGCTTATAGAGGATTCCGTGCGCTACTATTCAACCTATCTGCCGGTGCTTTACAAACTGGTGCTGCAGCAGAACATAGAGTCCATCCGCGATACCCTGAACGAGAAACAGCAGACCCTGCGCAAGCGCTCGCGCCCCAAGATACTCATGGCCACCTGTTATGATGATGCCGTGGAACTGTACGAGCGCTACAAGCAGAACATACTGGGAGTGATATCGGACATAGGATTCGTGATACATAAGGACGATGCACCCGAGCAGGAGAAACTGGATGCAGGTATAGACCTGGTAAACCATATCCATGCCGACAATCCCACCATGCCCATACTGATGCAGTCATCGCAGGAGAGTATGCGCGAGGTGGCCGAGCAGTTGGGAGTGGGCTTTGTGGTAAAGACCTCCAAGACCTTGACTCATGACCTTTCAGAATACATAGGCCGTGAGTTCGGATTCGGTGATTTTGTGGTGACTGATCCGGTTACGGGCGAGGAGTTGCTGCGTGCCAGTGACCTTTACGGATTCGAGAAGATAGTAAAGAACATATCGGACCGCGATTTCCGCCGTCTTAGTGACAAGAACTACATATCACGCTGGCTCTTTGCGCGCGGTCTGTTCGCGCTGGGCAAGGAGCTGCGTCCGCTCACCATCCACAACGATGCCGAGCTGCCGGAGATACGCCGTATCAACCTCAAGATGATACATGATTTCCGTAACAACCAGGGAGTAGGCGTGGTGGCCAAGTTTGATCCCGCCACCTATAACGACACCATAAGGTTTGCCCGTCTGGGTAACGGCTCACTGGGCGGAAAGGCCCGCGGTCTGGCATTCCTTAACCATATCCTGGTCAAGTATGACCTGTATGACAAATGGGAGGATGTCCGTATAACCACTCCCCGCACGCTGGTAATAACCACCGAGTATTTTGACCGTTTCATCATAGACAACGGCCTGCAGTATGTCATAAACTCGGACATATCGGATGATGAGATACTGGCCGAGTTTGTGGCGTCAAGTCTGCCTCGGGACCTGATTGACAACCTGAAGGTATTCATACACAATATCCGCAAGCCGCTGGCCGTGCGCTCATCATCCAAATTAGAGGACTCTTATTATCAGCCCTTTGCCGGAGTCTATTCAACATACATGATTCCGCGCACCGATAATGAGGACCAGCAGTTGCGCCTGCTCTCCAAAGCCATCAAGAGCGTCTATGCATCAATATTCTTTGCATCGTCACGTAGCTACATAACCGCTACGGCCAATGTGATTTCCGAGGAGAAGATGGCCATCATACTGCAGGAGATATGCGGCAGCAGTGACCAGGGATATTTCTTCCCCACGCTGTCAGGCGTAGCCCGCTCCGTCAACTTCTACCCCATAGGGCACGAGAAGGCCGAGGACGGAATCGTGAAGGTGGCCTTCGGTCTGGGCAAGGCTGTGGTTGACGGTGACCAGGTGCTCCGTTTCTCGCCCAAGTACCCCAAGCACGTGCTTCAGACATCGACCGTGGAGCAGACCATGACCGAGACCCAGAAGTCCATGTTCGCGCTCAACCTCAAGCCCGAGAAGTTCACCACATCAATCGATGATGCCGTAAACCTGGAGCGCATACCCATTGCAGACTGCGAGAAGTTCCGCAACCTTAAGCATGTGGTCTCCACCTTTGACCTGGAGAACCAGCGTATGGTGGATTCGGCATATCCCACAGGTCCCAGGTTCGTCACTTTTGCCCAGATGCTCAAGTACAAGACATTCCCGCTGGCCGAGATTGTGGACGAGCTGCTTGACATAGCCCGCCGTGAGATGAAATGCGGCGTTGAGATAGAGTTTGCGGCTGATATAGACCGCGGCGGCGACAAGAACAAGCTGCCCAAGTTCAACGTGCTGCAGATAAGACCAATATCGGTCGATAGCCGCAACGTTGACGTTGACTGGGATGAGATTGATACAGGTGGCGCAATCCTGCAGTCTGAGAGCGCATTGGGTACAGGCTGGATAAAGGGCCTGACCGATGTGATTTACCTCAGGATGGATGCGTTCGATACCCAGAAGACCGTCCAGATGGCCCGTGAACTGACGGCAATGAACAGCCGCATGCGTAAGGAGGGTCGCAATTACGTGCTCATAGGCTACGGCCGCTGGGGCTCCAGCATACCGTCATTAGGCGTTCCCGTGCAGTGGGGCGATATTTCAGAAGCAAAGGTGATAGTGGAGTGCAGCCTGGAGAATTTCCGCGTGGATCCCAGTCAGGGCACCCATTTCTTCCAGAACCTGACATCGTTCAACGCCGGCTACATCAACGTGGATCCGTACTCCGGCCGGGGCGATACATTTGATTATGAAGAGCTGGAAAAACTGCCCGCCATCGAGGAGACCGAGTTCCTGCGTCACGTAAGGTTTGACCGCGAGCTTGAAATCTGCATTGACGGCCGCTCCAGCAAGGCTATGATAAAGTAATTGTCTTTTTGATTATCTGCATGCAGTCTTTTCTTTGATTGACGGACTATATCAAAGAAAGGCATTGTATGCTTGCGATGAAGATAACACGGCTGATTGAACGGTGTAGACAAGGGGATGAAGATGCCCTTGGCGAACTTTATAAGGCATACGCTCCGAGGATGAAGAGCGTATGCCGACGTTATTTCCCGGATGAGCCTACGGTTGAGGATGTGTTGCATGACGCTTTCATTATTATACTTACATCATTTGACAAGCTGAACGACACAGAGAAGGCGGAATCGTGGATGATGGCCATTGTAAGGAATGTGGCGTCAAAATACAAGGACAGGCAGAAGGCAAGGCCCACCGTGATGCTGGAAGAGACGGCCGAGGCGGAAACACTGGTAGCGGATGACGAACAGAACGTAGTGCGCGGGGTCCCGCTGGTGGAAGTGATGCGACTGATAGACAACCTGCCTGACGGATACGGGAAAGTGTTCCGTCTTTCTGTGTTCAAGGGGATGACCCATAAGGAGATTGCACATTCTCTTGGCATTGAGCCTCATTCCTCATCATCCCAGCTGGCACGTGCCAAGAAGCTGCTCCGCTCACTGATGTCAAAGTATTGGATCCTGCTGTTGGCGCTGATAGCCAACATCACGTTCTTTATGCTCAAAAAAGACAATCCTGTCCTGGATGAGGAGAAGCCTGGAACAGAAAGACACGACGGTGAAATACGGCAGCCTGCTGTGCCTGAGGAGAATGAGGGACCGAGGGTTGTGCGTACTCCTGTACAACTGGCGACTATTGCAGATGACACCCTGCAGACTCCTTCTGACCAGAATAATGATAATGACACGCCACTTGAAACGGTTAATGTCCTTGCTGCTACTGAAGAGCAGGAAGATACCGTACAATCTGTTTTGAGGATAACAGACAATCCAAAGGATGAAACCGCACAATTGACATTCCGGTATAAGGATGTCAAAACCACAGAAAATAAGAGATGGACGATGCTGCTTGCCTACTCCGGAGGGTTTGACAATCTTGACAGGTTGAATCAGCCTTACAGCATCAAACCGGAACGGAATGTCATGTGGCAGGATCCGGGCGGTCATAGTTCAACCATTCCGTGCAGTATAGAGAACTGGAGCGACTATGCGGATTATCTGGCCAATAACCCGGGGGCAGTCAGTGCACAAACCCGAAGCAGTGTGATGCAGATTGCCATAAGGAACTCCAACATCCCCGGCAGCGAGGAGGACAGGATAAGACGTGACAGCCACCACAGTATGCCGGTAACCTGGTCTGTTTCCTTGAAGTACAGGCTTGATGACCGTTGGGGCATAGAGACAGGATTGAGCTACAGCTGTCTCAAGTCTGATTTTGAAATGGGCACAGGTGGCAATATGATAAACGAGCACCAGACTATCCATTATATAGGTGTGTCGGTTAAGGGTCTCTACAACTTGATTGAAAAGAAGCACTGGAGCCTGTACGGAGGTCTAGGAGTGACGACGGAGATACCGGTTTACTCACAGATACGTTCTGACTACTATCTGGATGGACAGTACAAGGCAAGTGAAGAGACGGTCATAAGTGCTCCATGGCAGTTCTCCGGCACGCTGAGCGTAGGCCTGCAGTATAAGATAACACCGAGTATAGGACTGTTTACTGAGCCGGGCATGCAATACTTTATACCTACAGACAGCAAGGTTGAGACTTACCGCACGGAACATCCGTTCTCATTAACACTGCCTGTGGGCTTGAGATTCACATGGTGATAATATTTCTTTTGTCTGGAAGTGCAGTCTTTCTGATACATGGGGGACTATATGGATAGAAAGTGAATCCAAAATGTTTATTTTTGCATTAGTTTGACAAAAGGAATTATGAAAAAAGTGTTTGAAACCCGCGTGTGGACCATGGTGATAACCATAACCAGCGTTCTGATGTCTGTGACGGCCTGCAGCCTTGACAGCGGCGAGCCGGAGAAACCTTTTACTACCGACCCTGTTGAGGGAGCGACAAAGCTTTACGTATGTGGCATAGGTTCACCGGAAACAAAGGCTGCCGACAATATACTTTTTACGGAGCATGAGATTGAGTGGTTTGACGTGAACACACGTGAACTGTGTTTCAGCGGTATGGAGACACCCCTTAAAGAGAGGCTGAGCCTGCTGTCAGGTGTTGAGTTCCGTCTGGCTGACTCTGTGTTGTTTACCGGGAGCACGTTTGTAGGACTGGAATGTAGTCAGGCGTTTGATGACCTGGTGCTCTGCTACGGAAAGATGGACGGAGAGGTTGTTGATGACGGCAAGTATTATCTCTATGACTGCTACCCCTTGCAGTACATTGAGGATGAGAGAGTGCAGGCCAACAGGACCAGACGCGCATCACAGTGGAAGACATTCCTGAATTATCTTGAAAAAGCTGGAAAACTGAAGAAATAATCATTTTTCCGTGCAGTAGTTCGTTGCAGTTTAGGACTTTATAAGTGAAGAAGCTCCGTTCGGAGCATGCTATCAGAACTTCCGGAAGGATAGCATCAAGTTTTTTCACTAATCCTAACTGTAACGATTTTTTATGTATTCTATCTATGACTATGCCCATAATGGGATTCTCTATCTGAACAATATTCTTAGACCACGACACAAGCAGCTTTCACAGCTGATGATCTATTCCACCACGGCATGCCAGTCCAGATGCAGGCACTGCAATATATGGAAGAAGGAGGTAGAACACCTGTTGCTTGATGACATAATAAGGATCATGCAGAGCCGGTGCGTGACCAGACATACTACCGTGGGGCTGGAAGGCGGTGAGTTCATACTGCACCCTCAGGCCGATGAGATAATGGCCTGGTTCAGGGATAACCATCCCAATTATACGCTGCTGTCCAACTGCCTTGCTGCAGGTAAAGTGATTAACGCCGTACGGCGTCACAAGCCCAGACACCTGTACGTGTCGCTTGACGGTAATCGCGAGACATACCGGCGAATGCGCGGGCGAGACGGTTATGAACGGGTTATCAGGGTAGTGGAGGCACTGAAGAATGAGGTGCCGCTTTCGCTGATGTTCTGTCTGTCGCCCTGGAACACGTTTGATGACATGGAGTTTGTAATTGACGTGGCTAAAAGGTATGGTGTTGATGTACGTATTGGGATATACGGTACGTTGGCTTTCTTTGATACCACAAGCGGGCTGCTGGCTGCAGATGACTTTCTGAAACAGATTCCGCAGACGATTCACGAAACGAGCGAGAACTTTGACTTTTTGGCGCTTTACGACGAGTGGTGCAACGGGAACCTGCGTCTGCGTTGCCAGAGTATAATGAGCAGCCTGGTAATACACAGCAATGGTGATGTGCCGCTGTGCCAGAACCTTGATGTTATACTGGGAAATATACACAACCAGACGCTTGATGAGATATTCAACGGTGAACCATCATGCAAGACGCAGTGCCGATACTCATGCGATTGTAACGGATGCTGGATCAATTTCCACCGGAAGTATGACATTATACTAATGCGTAACCTGGAGCGGATAATGCCTAAATGGCTGATTGAGAAATTTTATGGACAATATCGGTGGACCAAGGATAACAGAATGACATACAGACAATTTCTAAAGGGGAAGAGACTATGATAAACAAGTTGATTGAGCGGTATAAGAGAATGCGGACAGAGCACTACCTGAACCAGAGCTACAGCGGACAATATGCATTTGTAGGGATGGGACAACATTCAATCTGCAACCTGTATCCGGTGCTAAGGTATCTTGGAGTCAGGTTGAAATATATATGTGTCACGTCTGAGCGCAAGGCCCGGCTGGTAGAGAGCCGGTTTCCCGATGTGAAAGCTACTGTCTTTCTTGATGAGATTCTGGATGATAAGGAGATTGACGGGATTTTTGTGTCAGCTGCCCCATCAGCTCATTTCCGTATTGCGTCAAAGGTGCTTCATAGCGGCAAGTCTCTGTTTATCGAGAAGCCTCCTTGTGAGACTCTGGATGAACTGGAGTTGCTGATAGAGCTCCAGGACATTAAGGGCTCCAATGTGGCGATGGTCGGGCTGCAGAAACGGTATGCACCTGCCATGCAGGTGCTAAAGAAACGGCTGCGCAGGGGGTATGTCACTAATTATGATCTTCACTACTGCACAGGGACTTATCCTGAGGGTAATGCCTTGCTTGATCTGTATATCCACCCGCTGGATATGGTGACATACCTTTTTGGCAAGGCCGAGGTTCTTGCATGCCGTAAGGTGGCTGACTGCTCATATATCCTGATGCTGCGCCACGGGAATACAGTGGGGACTCTTGAACTCTCTACTGCTTACTCATGGAACGATGCCGAGGAAACTCTTTCAGTTTGCACAAGTTCAGGTATATTCCGCCTGGGGAATATGGAACGGCTGACATACCGGCCAAGACCCGTTAAACTGTTTTCCGTTCCTATGGAAAAAGTCTTACCGCATCATACGGTTGAGAAAGTTCTATTCCAGTCCTGTCATATTATGGGTGGGCTGATAAATAACCAGGTCTATACCCAAGGGTTTTACGGCGAGATTAAGGCGTTCCTTGATGCGGTTGAAGGTAAGAGTATTGACGTACGAAGCAGCCTCCAGATGATAAGAGGAACGTACGGATTGTTGTCGGATAGTGCTTGTTTTTCTTGAAAACTGAGGACATAACCTTGTGGGCTATGTCCTTGTATGGTGGTCAGAAAGGCCCAGCTTGAAATATTGCTTCGAAGGCAGTTGGTTTCACGCCCTCTGACAACAATCTGACAATGCAATAAAAATATATAATAACCAAGACTACCAAATATTTCATAGGAAAAGTAACTTGAAGATATGTTTTATTCATATCTTTGCAAAATCATGTTTGAATAAGAATTATGCAGTTAGTCAGCAGCAATGGTATTGTGCTTCTTGAACACGAGAAGCATATTAGAAAGAGAGCGGATAATTCAACTCTCCATGTCAGACGTTTGACGCAAGGCATAAAAAAAACCGTTCAACCGGAATTAATGAGTGAGGAGGATTTTTTCAGAAGAGTTATCAGGAACACAGAAGATGCCAACATTTAAGAAGCAATATCCTACTACCGTGGAAAGCGTTCTTACCGAGTGTGATATTTACTCGGATGACGGTCATAAGTTTCATGCCGAATGTGCCATGTGGGATACAGGCGCTGACACCACTATTATTTCTTCACGCATAGTCCGCGAACTCCAGTTGCAACCGTATAAACAGGGAGGAATATCTGGCATTGGCGGTTCAACGGGTTCAAATGTTTATCTTGTACATGTTCATGTTCCTACTGGCGATGTGGTGACATATGTTGAGGTCATGGAAAGTGATTTTGACGACATTGACATACTGATTGGTATGGATATTATTGTATTTGGGGATTTCCTCATTACCAACGCTGATGGCAAGACCACATTCCAGTTTCGTACACCAAGTCAGGGTGGGGTGGAACTTTAATCCTCAAACATAGCTTTAACGCAGATTGTATTTGAAACAAATATCCTCTCAAGTAATAAAATAGTTACAGAGGGGATATTTTTTGTAATTTTGCGGCTTGTAAGTGAGAATATAGTATAACATAACAATATGGTAACGTTCGTGATAGCTTTGATAGTCCTGGTGCTGGGCTATGTGTTCTACGGAAAATTCATTGAGCGTCTGTTTGGGGCCGATCCCAAACGTGAGGTGCCGGCTACGGCTATGGCCGACGGCGTGGATTATATTGCTATGCCCACGTGGAAGGCCTATATGATCCAGTTCCTGAACATTGCGGGTCTGGGTCCGATATTCGGCGCCATCATGGGTGCCAAGTTCGGTACGGCATCATACCTGTGGATTGTTTTCGGAACCATCTTTGCGGGTAGCGTGCATGACTATCTGTCGGGAATGATTTCATTGAGGCACGGAGGAGAGAGCCTGCCGCAGCTGGTAGGGCGCTATCTGGGGTCATCGGTACAGAAGGTGTTCATGGTGTTCTCCATGATTCTGCTTGTGCTGGTGGGTGCGGTGTTCGTATCGCAGCCGGCCGATATACTGGTGCGTCTTACAGGCGGCGCTATAGGTATAAATACCTGGATTGCCATCATCTTTGTCTATTATCTGCTGGCCACACTCTTCCCCATTGACAAAATCATTGGCCGCTTCTATCCCATATTCGGTGCAGCGCTGCTGTTTATGGCAATCGGTATTATGATTGCGCTGTTTGTCAACCATCCGCCGCTCCCGGAGATGTGGAAGGGATTCGGAGTCAAGTATGACAAGAACCCCATATTCCCCATGATGTTCATATCCATTGCCTGCGGTGCCATAAGCGGATTCCACGCAACGCAGTCGCCCCTTATGGCCCGATGCATTACCAATGAGAGCCGGGGCAGGGTGGTGTTCTACGGCGCAATGGTATCCGAGGGTATCGTGGCCCTTATCTGGGCGGCCGCCGCAACGGCTTACTTTGGCGAGCACGGAACGGACTTTACCGCCGCTCAGATTGTGCTTGACATTTCCAAGACCTGGCTGGGTAAGGTGGGCGGCATCCTGGCTGTTGTGGGTGTGGTCGCTGCGCCTATCTCATCGGGCGATACCGCTCTGCGTTCGGCACGTCTTATTGTGGCCGATTTCTTCAAGATCAGGCAGAAGTCCATAGGCAGCCGTTTGGCCATCAGTATCCCGCTGTTTGTAATCACCTTCTTTGCACTCTTCTACAGCCTGCGTGACAAGGAGGGATTCAATATAATCTGGCGTTACTTTGCGTGGTCCAACCAGACACTTGCGGTATTCACGCTGTGGGCTGTGACCGTTTATCTGACCAGACACCGTAAGAACGTGCTTGTTACGCTTATCCCGGCCATGTTCATGACCGTGGTAACAGTGACCTACATCTTCATGGCGCCCGAAGGATTCCGTCTGGCTCCGTGGATTGCCTATATCATTGCCGGCGTAACGGCATTGGCGTTCCTGGCTATTTATCTTACTTGGAAAAGTCGTTTTGACAAACAAAATATCGCAGAAAAATGAAAGAACCGTTTGTTATAACCATCAGCCGCGAGGTTGGCTCAGGCGGCAGGACTATCGGCCGTAAACTGGCAGAAAAACTGGGCGTACGTTTCAGTGACAAGGAACTCGTTGATGAGCTCCAGAAGAAACTCAATCTTACTGTAGACAGCATAGAGGAGCTTAAGGGTAAGAAAAAGCGCTGGCTGGATGATTTCATCCAGATGGTGGCTCCGGTGCCCATGAGCGGCATGCTGGTGGACGGTGACAGCGATTACATAAGC
>CAJOLR010000015.1 GCA_905235565.1 uncultured Bacteroidaceae bacterium
TTTTGATCATTTACAAAGATATGGGTGCTTCATTTTACCCTCTTAAAACTGGGCATTTAACTTTACGAAAATCTGAGCACGCAAAATTACCGATTACAGAAGCGCAGGTGCGATGCATTTGTTTAGGGAGGGTGACCGCCTGATGGACCAGCTATTTAACATAGTGGGGATTATGCTTGTAGGAGCGAGTGCGGGAGCGACGGAGGGCATAATCTAGATTCCCATTATGTTACATAGCGGAAAAAGGTGCACTGATGTCTCTAAGCGATGCGTACCCCATTGCTTTTAGATTTGCACCGTGATTCCAATATGGGTATTACGGTGCTCTTTTTATTTTTGTACTTGAAGTGAAACAATCGGTTTGAATGAACTAGTTTAACGACATGACTTAGTATCAAATAACAGTATTAGATTCAACTGTTTGTCGTCCTTCAAAAACAATAATAAACACTGACAGAAAAGAGGAGGTGAACTATCCCCATTGCTGGATTAATGTCCAAGGGCCGTATTAGACCTCCTCTTTTCCCATATTGGAATGACCATTTAGAATCGTAGACATAGCGGTCTAATAAAAGTATTTGTGTCGATTACAATATGGCGTCAGCTAAACTTAACACCACAAAATTATGTATTTTTCTCAATTCATTGGAGTTGACATCTCCAAAGACACGCTGGATGCAGCTGTTTATCCGGCTAAAGACAAGAAAATGGACTTTCTCCATTTTGACAACAACCAGAAAGGTCTCACGTTAATGATGTCCTGGCTTAAACGACGTGGCATAAAAGCCTCGGACATGGTTATCTGTGCAGAACATACTGGCGTTTATACAAACCCGCTTATTGAGTTTGCAGATAAGAAAGGCCTTGCCTTGAGTCTTAACTCTCCACTGGACATCAAACACTCCATGGGTATAGCCAGAGGTAAGAATGATGCTGTGGATGCCGGTCGCATTGCCGAGTATGCACATAGCCACAAGGACAAACTGAGACTATATGAGAAGCCGTCAGATAACATCAGGAAACTGCAATATCTACTCACTGAAAGACGGCAATATATGCGACAGCGGACAGCTCTAATCAATCTTGACTGCGCCATGGGTAAATATGGAACTAGTGAAACACGTTCTCGCAGTGAGTCTGCTAAACACCACTGTGAGAAACTAGTCAAGAAAGTGGAAGATCAAATGCTATCCATTATTCACTCAGATCCTGACATCCAAAGAAACTATGATCTTGTAATCAGCGTAAAAGGTGTCGGTCTCATCAATGCCATCAATACTATCGTCTTTACAAACAATTTCAAATCGTTTGAAACGCCACGGCGATATGCCTGTTATATAGGCGTGGCTCCGTTTGATCACACCTCTGGTATAAGCGTGAAAGGAAGGACTCAAGTATCCAAGATATGCCGGACGCAGCAAAAAGCAGAACTGTCCATGGCCGCCAGGAGTGCTATCGTTAATGATCCAGGACTAAAAAAATACTATCTACGCAAAATGAAAGAAAAAGGCGGAGGTAAGGATGCACATGGCGTTGTTCTTAATGCCGTAAAGTTTAAGATTATCCTCAGAATGTTTGCCGTCGTTCGTTCAGGGGAGCCTTACAAGGTACTTAATTATTGATGTACAATCGGTTGAACTATCCTTATCTTTAGTGCCAGATTGCAGGAGATGCAACAAATTAGAGTAATAGACACGGGTCTAATCAAAGTAATAGTATCGCTCCACTCCTGTTAACTATATGATCCGGATAGCAAAGACCGGTTTGAAGCTATAATCATCCCTTCTTGTAACGAATCTTTTTAGGAAGGGCCAATTTATTTATTAATATTGGACACGAGGGGCGCCATTAGATAGCGTTCCCCGCGATATCCGTATTGTAACAAACTCAACAATAATAGTTTCCAAAAAACGTCCAAAAATATTTGGAAAAGTCTTAGAATACGGCCTGAAGCCGCAATTAAAAGAAGCGTGGAGCACGATTGCTATATCTATGCCTGGAATAGTGCTTGCACCATGGAAGGTGTGGATATAGTAATGGTGCGGAACACCTTGTTATTGGTAGGCCTGAGGGTTTGATGCGGCCGGCTATCTGCAGGAGGTTGTACCGGGAAGAACAGACAGGGACTGGAACTGATTAGGGTTGGGAAACGTGCCCTACTCTATTTCCAGGCGCTGGCTGTTCTGGGTTAAACAATCCAGACAGTGGCCTATGGGCGGGAGGATTTCTCTATAAACGGTTGCATCGGCTGGAGCGGGATGCGGAGGCCGATGGTGCAGGGCCACTGGCTGCTAACTCTATAGGGCGGGGCCGTAAGTAAATCTCTGCTGCTACTTGCAGAAAAGTTCCTGATACAGACTGTCCAGCCTGCGGGACGGGGATATCGGCATTATATGGGATCTGTTTGTTATATTTGCAGGGATATGAAACTGGAGGAGTTTGAGACTAATGGACGGCATTGTCTGTATTATGCCGATGAGGAGCCGGAGGTGCTGCTGGTGGAGCCGCTTGATGAGCGGGAGGTGACGGCACTGGATGAGGAATTATCGGCCATTAAGGCGGGATGCAAGCGGAGGTTTGCATATGTGGCCCTGATTGTAAAGGACTGGAACCAGGAGTTGGCCCCTTGGGTGGCTCCGCCGGTGTATGGGAAGGTTCCGTTCGGCAACGGGGCAGCAGAGACGCTCAGGGTTATTGAGGATGGTGTTATTCCGGAGATGCAAAAGCGATTTGAGTCTTTGAAGGGGGCTGACGTTGTCATTGGCGGGTATTCGCTGGCCGGGTTGTTTGCGCTCTGGTGCGCTTATGAGAGCCCGATGTTCAGTGGCGTGGCGGCTGCATCGCCATCGGTGTGGTATCCGAGGTGGATGGATAATGCTGGGCACAGGAAGCCTAACGCACGCAGAGTATATCTGAGCCTTGGGGATGCTGAGGCCAAGACGAAGCAACCGGTGATGGCTACGGTGGCTGACAATATCAGTGGTCTTTATGATATGCTGAAGAAGTGTCCTGACGTGAGGAGTTTCCTGGAATGGAACGAGGGCGGGCACTTCAGGGAGCCTGCTCTGCGGACGGCTAGGGCTTTTGTATGGGCTGTGGGTTGGTGAGGCAGAGGCCATAGGGAACTGATGCTTCTGTGTCACTTGTAAACATCATCTTATAGCGATATATCCGCTTTCATCAATCATATCGGCACCTCTTTCTGTAAACAGAAAACGATACAGCTTGTATGGCGTGCTGTTGTGATCTTGCGTCTTGCGTACTGCAGCATAGATATGCGATGTGAACGGATATCTGTTCTCTCTCAAAGACTCTTTGGTTGGAGCTACTCCGTCTATGGAAAGAATGTTCACTTTCATCAAATCCCTTACCATAGCAGTGCAGTAGAAATACGGAGTATAGCCAATTCCATATTCATCAGATTCCAGCTGCATATATGGTGATGCCATCTGTGAGCCGATGATTTCGGGCATATAAGTGCCGTTAATCATGGTAAGTCCGTTCATGACCAACGTCTCCATTTTCTCCTGGCTACCGGAATCAGTATCGCGGATGTACGGAGTTATTGTATGGTCCTCTCCTCCCACTTCCTTCCAGTTGGTAATCTCTCCTGTATATATCTTACGTATCTGGTCTGATGTCAGATTCTTGACGGGATTCTTAGGATTGACGATAAAGACCAATGCATCAATGGCCAAAGGAGCTGTCTCTATCTCTACGCCCTGTGCAGATGATGATTGCAACTCATTCCTTGAAATATCACGGCTGGCAATTATGACGTCAGTTTTACCCTCAATCAAATTCATATACGCTCCATGAGTACCGCTGCAAAGATTACTGTCAAGATACTCCCTGTAGGTAAATTCCGATGATTCACCGCTGAAGTTTGGAGCTATGATATAGGTGGTTCCGCTCATCCAATCCACCTCCCACTGATACGGCACACCCAACAGCTTATATGCAACGAGATCCCTGACCGGCCGGGTACTAGTAGAGCAGTCAGTTAGTGGCCATTTACTCCAGGATATGCTATCTATTATGGATTCCCGTTCATCCGGCTTTGGAGTGGGAACATCTTCTTTGTTGTCACAAGCAAGGAAAAGGCTGATTAAAGCCAGGGCAGTAAAATAACGGGTTATGTTCATCTCTGTTGGGCTATGATTATTTGAGCTACAAATTTAATCAAATGACACAGGGAACTGAAGTGAACACCAATAGTTTTTTGTCTAACTTTTTGGGATCACTTCATCCTTTTGTTTCATTTGTTTTTATTTGGCTAAAGTAGTCAATTTATTTGTGATTATGATTTATATTTGTACCGCAAACAAGGAGAGAAGATTGATTGTTACATACCCTATTGTACATCGAACTTCGGGGTTCAGGGAGGCAGGGATGCTACCCTGTTCTTTTTTTATGTACTTTGGGTTCCTGAGTGAGGTGCGGCCATTATCAGACCGCCCCGTAATCATCAGCTTTCGTGAAAGGTGATGGTTACGGGACGGAACCGATGCGCAGCAGCGGATGTTACGCAGGTGCTTGGGTGAGCTGCTTGCGGAGATCCTGGACTTCGGTTTTGAGTTGGGAGTTTTCACGGCAGAGTTGATCTACGGAGAGCTTGAGCTCGGTGTTCTCCCGGCGGAGTTCTAGAACTTCATCGTTGACTTTGGCAAGGTCATCCAGAAGCTTCTTATTGTTGCGGGTGAGCAGCTCTATTGACTCCTGCATGTTACGGATGGCGTCGCCCTGGCGCTTGCGGCGGCCGGCGAACCAGCCTGCTACTGCAGTGGCGGTTGGGACCAGGCAGTCGGTTATCAGGTTTATTATTGATGTTTCCATGGTGCTGCAGTGTTTATGAGTAATACAATTTGATTTCTTGTTCGCGGCGCTTGATGAGTCCGGGCATTTTTTCGTTGCCGGCATAAACCCAGCGACGGAACTCATCGGCTATGGAGGGGTCATTAGGGTCTTTCAGGATCTTCTTGCGGATGGTGGAGACGTTGAAGCCTCGGGCTCCTATGTTGAAGACGAAGCTGATGAGGGCATCAAACTGTTCCTGAGTGAGGTCTGCGCCCATCTGGTTGATACAGTGCTCGGCGTTGCGGATGTCCTGTTGAAGAAGCTCATCGGCTTTTTTTCGGTTATTTGCATGCCTTGGTGGACGCCTGCGGTGTGACCGTATCCGATGGTCCAGACACCTGCCGGACATAGGTATGAGTTGAGGCGTAGCTGCTCAAAACTCTTTATAAGTAAAAGTGCGTAATTTGTTGCTTTCATGGTTGTTATGGATTTATTTTAGTGTTTAAACGGTGTGTGTTTGGCGGATTGCCAACTTTAATACTATGATGTAGATTGTGGCCGCTATGATTAGGATTATCAGGCGGTCCAGGATGGGTGATGCGCGGGGTTGCTGGGTTTGTTTTTCTTGGTATTGGGTGTTTTGTGTGGTGGCCCAGTCTTGGGTTGATGTGTGTGATTTGGCGGTGTTTTCTGATTGGTTGGTGGTGGACTCCTCTTCTATTATCAGGGTGCCTCCTCCCTGCTCTATCAGCTGGTTGGTTAGATCCTGAAGGGGGCTGTTGGTATTAGGGATTGGCAGACCATCTGGGAGTATCTGGAAGCCTGGGATGTAGGTTATGGTGAGTCTGCGGCTCTGGCTGGCCATGAGACGGTGTGCTGCGCTGTCTATGGCGTTCTGGGTGATGGATGTGGTTGATGTGCTTGTGGCGGTGGTGTGCTTGCTGGTGCGGCAGGCTGAGATTATGAGCGTAACTGATACAATGAATATGATGCAGTTTATGTGCTTTGATTTCATGGTTGAGTATGTGTTTTGCATTAGTATTTGCACAAAGATAAGTAATTTGTGCACAACTGCAAAATAGGCTCAAATAGGCAAAATATGACTTCTGAGTGGCCTTAAATAGGTGTTATAAAGTAAGGGTGATTGAAAAATGGGGCACAGATGGGGCACACGGAGTAACTTTTGGTAAATGAAATCGGCCTCAGAAGTATCTCTGAGGCCGATTTGTCGTGATTCCGCCGGGATTCAAACCCGGAACCTTCTGATCCGTAGTCAGATGCTCTATTCAGTTAAGCTACGGAACCGAACCTTGAGCCAAACGAACAAAGAAAAACTCCGTTTTTCTTTAATTCTTTTGAATTGACGGCAAAAAGGAACTCGTTCATTTTTGACGTTGATTCAAAAGAATCAAGTAAGCGCAAGCTTACTTTGTCGTGGCGTGGTGAGGAAGACGAAGTCAACCGAACCAAACGCTTTGTCGTGGCGTGGTGAGGAAGACGAAGTCAACCAAACCCTGCTTCGATTAAAGCGGTGCAAAGATACGCTATTATTTCCACAATAGCACACATCCTGCCCCATTTTTTTACAAGAAATAACGTTTTTATTTCTGCAGAGCATCATTAAGAGCGTCAAATGCCTGATTAGCATCACCAAACTTCTCAAGCAACTGCACAAACTTACTGCCTATTATGCATCCGGCAGCATTGGCCTGAGCGCTCTCTAAGGTCTGCTTGTTGCTGATTCCGAATCCTATCATGCGCGGATGTTTGAGCCCCATTCCGTTCACGTGGTTGAAATACTCCTGTTTCTTAAGGTCAAACTCCTTCTGTGCACCGGTTGTGGCGGCGCTGCTCACCATATAGATGAATCCGTCGGTGTTTTCATCGATAAAGCGGATGCGCTCGTCGCTGGTCTCTGGTGTTATGAGCATTATGATACGAATGTCATATTTATCGGCCACGGGCTTTACCTGGTTCAGGTAGTCGTTGAACGGCAGGTCCGGAATTATAACGCCGTCAATGCCAATCTCGCTGCACTTCTTAAAGAACGAATCGAATCCATACTGGTAGATGGGATTAAGGTAGCCCATCAGCACTAACGGCATCTTTACGTCCCCCCGTATGTCGGAAAGCTGCTCAAACAGCAGTCTGAGCGTCATTCCGTTGCGCAGGGACTTGGTGGCGGCGTCCTGGATTACTGGTCCGTCGGCCATGGGATCGCTGAACGGGATTCCAACCTCGATCATATCAACGCCCTTGCTCTCAAGGGTGCGTATTATCTGCGCAGTGCTGTCAGGCGTGGGGTGTCCGGCGCAGAAATAGAGTGAAAGTATGCCTTGTTTCTTGGAGGCGAACAACTTATTTATTCTGTTCATAATTTCGTATGTTATTGATAAATACACTCAGTTTGTCAATCTCTTTCAATGCGGGTTCAGTCTCAAAACGGCTGTTCAGGTCAATACCTGCGAACTGTCTATGACCGATGCAGGCAACGCATTTTTCCATACCGGGTCCTATTCCACCTGCCAGCAGGAACGGTTTGCTTCCATTATAGTTGTCTATCAGGCTCCAGTCAAAACTCCGGCCGCTGCCGCCCCACCCGCTGCTTTTGGTGTCAAACAGGAACATGTCAACACCGTCATCACGTTCAAATGCGCTGCATTGCATAAAATCATGGGCAGATTCTATCTGAACGGCTTTGATTATGGGTAGTCCCGTAGCCTTATGTATGGCTCGGCACAGTTCTGAACTCTCGGTTCCGTGCAGCTGTATGCGGTTAAGACCCAGTTCATGTGCCTTCAGGAGCACCTCATCGGCTGTGGGATTGACAAAGACCCCCACTCTGCACACATCAGGCAGGTACCCGGGCCGGCCGCTCACGTAACGCTTGCTGCCGTTCCAGCACATAAACCCCATCATATCAGGGTGCAGACTCTCTACATCCCTGATATTCTGAGCGTCACGCATTCCACAGACTTTGATTATCATACGGCTGCAATGAATTGTTTAAGAGCCAGGCCGGGATCAGCCTCTTTCATGAAACACTCTCCCATAAGGAATCCGCGGAATCCGGCTGCACGCAAAAGACGCACGGTATCTGGATCGCTTATGCCGCTCTCACTCACTTTAACGGTCTCTGTAGCCATTTTCTCCGCCAGACGGAATGAGTTAGCCACATCAGTATGGAAAGTGCCTAAATTGCGGTTGTTTATGCCCGCCATATCAGGGTCACACGCTAAATAGTCAAGCTCCTGCTCGCTGTGCATCTCAAGCAGCACCTCAAGTTTAAGGTCGTGTGCGGTACGGGTCAATGTGCGACACTCCTCAAGGCTCAGGTCAGCGGCAATGAGCAGAACCGCATCAGCACCAACAGAACGCGCCTCAAACAGCTGATACTCATCGACTATAAACTCCTTGCGCAGTATCGGTATATCGACCGATTCACGCACCTGCGGGATAAAATCCAGGGTGCCGCCAAAATACCTGCTGTCTGTGAGTATGCTCAGGGCCGATGCCCCACCAGCCGCATACTTGGGTACCACATCCATAGGCTTGGCATCCTCATGAATCCAGCCTCTTGAGGGGCTCTTGCGCTTGAATTCCGCAATTATTCCGTATGGGCTGGAGGCCAGGGCGCGGCTCATGCTGCGTTCCTTAATGCCTTCGGACATAAGCCTTTCAACCCTGGCGTAGAGTTCACGTGGCGGAACCACCTCTTTCTGCTGCTCCAGTTCCACCCGCTTATGGGCTACTATCTCCTGTAGTATATCGGTCATTACTGATTGATTTCTACAAATTTACGGAATGCCTGCAGGGCGCGGCCGCTATCAAGTGACTCACGAGCCATGGCAACGCTGTCCTCAATGCTCATGTTGCGGTCCATGATACCTATTCCGCATGCTGCATTGGCGATAATCACGTTCTTCTGTGCAGCGGTTGAGGTGCCGTTAAGAACGCTGTCAAATATGGCCGATGCATCCGATATGCTTGCGCCGCCGAATATATCATCGGGAGAGATGTAGTCCAGACCCATATCCTTGGGGGTATAGACCTTCTCGTAGTAGTTTGTAACCACCTTGAAGCCGCTGGTGAGTGATATCTCATCATAGCCGTCATAACTGGTAATTACGCCAAAGTTGTCACCAATGCGCTGATGGATGTTTACGTAGAGACGGAGTTGTGCCTGTGTGGCGGTTCCGTGCAGCGAGTTCTTGGGATGGCAGGGGTTTACAAGCGGTCCCAGCAGGTTAAAGCAAGTGGGGATGGCCAGAGCCTTGCGGATGGGTCCCACAAACTTCATTCCGTATGCAAACAGAGGTGCGTGGAAATAGCACACACCGGCCTCATCGAGCGAACGGCGCAGTACATCAGGGTTATCGGTAAACTTTACTCCGTGCTCCTGCAGAACGTTGCTTGCACCGCTTACGCTGCTGCTGCCGCCGTTTCCGTGCTTGGTAACCTTGTAGCCGGCTCCTGCAATCACAAATGCCGAGCAGGTGCTTATGTTGAAGGTGTTCTTGCCGTCACCGCCTGTACCTACTATATCAAGCGTATTCTCAGAGTCCAGGTCAATGTGCTTACCGGTCTCTAAGAGTCCCTGGCGTAGGCCAAGAAGCTCATCTACAGTCACTCCGCGCGACTGTATGGCCATAAGCAGGGCTGCAATCTGCTGGTCGTTGTACTTACCGTCAATAATGTTGAGCATGATGCTGTGTGTCTCCTCCTGAGTCAGAGTGGCACCGTCAATCAGTTTTAAAAGATACTGTTTCATATAGCAATGTTATTTATTTGTTGTTCAACCAATTATTAATTATAGTCTTACCTTGGGGAGTCAGTACGCTCTCTGGGTGAAACTGTATTCCGCGTATATCGTACTCGCGGTGTCTCAAGGACATTATATAACCGTCATCGCTGCGGCTTGTAACCTCAAGGCACTGTGGCAGGTCCTTGTCATCGACCACCCACGAGTGGTAGCGCCCGACCTCAAGGTCCGATGGAAGCCCCTCAAACAGGTAATCCTGTGCCGTGAGATGTGCAGGAGTAGCCACTCCGTGAACCACATTGCCTATATTGAGCAACTTGGCGCCGAATGCCTCGCCGATGGCCTGATGTCCCAGGCAGATGCCTAAGATGGGCTTGCGTCCTGCGTATGCCTTGATGGCATCGGGCATAAGCCCTGCCTCACTGGGAATGCCGGGACCCGGCGACAGGACAATCTTGTCATACTGCTCCAGATCCTCAATCCGGAACTTATCGTTACGCACTACAGTCACACTTGCTCCAAGTTCCTTTAGGAGGTGGCTCAGATTGTATGTGAATGAGTCATAATTGTCTATTATTACGGTCTTTATCATAATTTCTCTGCCATTAAGATTGCCTTGCGCAGTGCGCCAAGCTTGTTGATAACCTCCTGTAATTCATACTCCACATCGCTCTTGGCCACTATGCCGCCGCCGGCCTGGAACCAGAGCTCTCCGTTGCGGCTCACAAAGGTGCGTATGGTGATGGCCTGGTTCAAATCTCCGTTAAATCCTATAAAGCCGATGCAACCGCCGTAGGCACCGCGGTTATGCGGCTCATATTCACTTATTAACTGCATGGCGCGTACCTTGGGGGCGCCGCTCAGCGTGCCGGCAGGGAATGTGTCAATGAATGCACGTACCGGGTCAGCGCCTTCATCCAGTGTGCCCGATACGCGGCTTACCAGATGTATTACATGGCTGTAATACTGCATATCCTTATAAAAGTCTATGTGCACGTTATGGCAGTTGCGGCTCAGGTCGTTACGGGCCAGATCCACCAGCATCACGTGTTCGGCATTCTCCTTAGGATCATTCTTAAGGTAGAGGGCGTTCTCACGGTCCTGCTCAGCATTACCGGTACGCTTGGTTGTGCCGGCAATGGGATCGATATATGCCTGTCGGCCCTGAATGCGGCAGTGAGTCTCGGGGCTTGAGCCGAATATCCTGAACCCGCCAAAGTCAAAATAGAACAGGTACGGACTGGGATTGATGCTACGCAAGGCGCGGTACAGCTGGAAATCATCGCCAGTGAAGGACTGCTTGAAACGGCGTGAGAGCACAATCTGGAACACATCTCCGCGCTTGCAGTGAGCAATTCCACGGCGTATGTTCTCACGGTGTTCATCATCGGTCAGAGTGCTGGTGCAATCGCCTACCGCATGGAATCCGAATGTGCGGAATGTATGAGAGCTCAGGCTGTGCTCAAACTTGTCAAGTGAACCCTCCTCGCCTTCTGCAACCAACTCAATCAGTATGAGTTCATTGCTGAAATGGTCAAATACGGCAATGCTCTTGAACAGGGTGTATTGCATATCGGCCGCATCGTTCTCCTTCTGGGTCTCGTCCTTGATACTTATATTCTCAAAGTAGCGTACAGCGTTGAATGTGGTGAATCCGTACAGGCCGCAGTAGTTGCTGCCGTCACCCTCTATGCTGAATCGGCTCAGGAAGTCATTTATAAGGTGTGCTGCGTCATAATCGGCATCAATGGTATGTTCCACTGTGGTTCCGTCGGGCAGCTGCATGGTTCCAGTTCCATGGGCAATGCTGACTGTGGCAATGGGATTGATGGCAATGAATGACTTGGAGTTCTCTACTCCGTGATAATCAGAACTCTCCATGAGTACGCTCTGTGAGTAGAGGTCGCGAACGTTGAGATATGCCGTAACTGGAGTGAGCAGGTCTCCTGCCACTTTACGGCTCGCTGTAAGGTATTTAAATTGCTGCATAGTCTATCTCGTCTTTATGTTTAAGGTATGTGTTAAGGTCTTTGTCACCGCGGCCGCTAACTGTAAGCACCACGACATCGTCTTTCCGGAACTGCATCTTGGGCAACATTGCAAGTGCGTGGCTGCTCTCCAGAGCCGGTATGATACCTTCCAGCCTGGTCAGCTCAAAAGCGGCCTGGAGAGCCTCGCTGTCGTTTATGGCCTTCACCTGTGCACGTCCGGTCTTGTAGAGGTTGCAATGGATTGGGCCTGTGCCGGGATAATCCAGTCCGGCCGATATTGAATAAGGCTCGATGATCTGGCCGTCAGGGGTCTGCATCACCATGATACGGCTTCCGTGCAGTATTCCGGGGGTTCCTATCTCCATCGATGCGGCCGTCTGCGGGGTATCAATCCCCATTCCTCCGGCCTCACCAAGAACTATCTTAACGCGCTCATCATCAATATAATGATAGATGGTTCCTGCAGCGTTGCTGCCTCCACCTACGCAGGCCATCAGATAGTCAGGATAGTCCCTGCCCTCTTTCTCCATCAGCTGCTCCTTGATTTCGGCCGATATCACGCTCTGCAGACGGGCCACCATATCGGGATATGGATGAGGGCCTACGGTACTGCCAATGATATAGAATGTATCGGCAGGATGACAGCACCAGTCGCGTATAGCCTCGTTTGTGGCGTCCTTGAGGGTCTTGTTACCGCTGTGAACCGGCATCACCTCGGCTCCCAGCATACGCATACGCTCCACGTTCACGGCCTGGCGCTCCACATCAAGCGCACCCATATAAACCCTGCAGGGCATATTCATAAGCGCGCAGACGGTTGCTGTGGCTACGCCATGCTGTCCGGCACCGGTCTCGGCAATGATACGGGTCTTGCCCATACGCTTGGCCAGCAGGATCTGACCTATGGAGTTGTTTATCTTATGGGCACCGGTGTGGTTCAGGTCCTCACGCTTCAGGTAGAGCTTGCAGCCGTACTTCCGGCTCATGCGTGATGCGTAATACAGTGGGCTGGGACGGCCTACATAGTCACGTAGCAGTGCATGGTACTCTTTCTTGAACTCATCGCTCTCAATAATAGGCAGGTAGCTCTCTTTAAGGGTCTCCACTGTCTTGTAGAGAATCTCGGGGATGTATGCACCTCCAAACTCTCCGTAGTAACCGTTACTGTCAATCTGATAAGTATTCATATTATGTTGTTGTATTATTATCTGTTGTTGGAATTACATTAAAAAAGGCCCTTCGTGAGTACCGAAGAGCCTTTGTATTATATGTTCATTTATGGATATATGGCCTCTACCTCACGATTTTATGTATCCTGAGTTCTGCCACCACCAAAATGAAACGTTCATTGTCATTATTATGCGTATTTGCTTGTTTTGTGCTGCAAAGATATGCAAAAGTTCAATATACAATGAATTTTTGTGACTTTTTTTGAGGGAACTTTTAGGGGAATCAGTATCTGAACCCCAAGCACCGCAGGACTATCCCTAAAAGTTCCGTGCACCAAGGAGATTATTCAGGATCGGAACTAATTCTTTTGCACTTCCAGGATATACTATGCCTTTAATTCCCAATGAGATAGCTGAATCGACATTATCCTTGCGGTCATCAATAAAGACGCATTCCTCGGCTTTCAGATTGTACTTGGAGAGCAGCAGCAGATAGATGGCCGGTTCGGGTTTGGCCAGGTAAACGGAGCTTGAAACTACGTAGTTGTCTATGCTTCCTATGGTCATGAAACGGCGGCGGGCCTCGGTAAATGTGGCGGCGGGCCAGTTCGTTAGGCCGTAAATGCCGTAGCCTTTCTGTTTGAGGTCCTGGATTATCTCATACATGCCGGGAATATCGCCGTGACACATATCGAACCAGCGGTCGCGAAACAGCGCTATGGTATCGGCATACTGTGGGAATTGGGCTTGGAGTTCAGCTACGCATACATCCATGCTCTCACCCCGGTCCATTCGGGTAAACCATTCACGGTTGCAGATGTGGTCGGTAAAGTATCGGCACTTTTCCTCATCTCCTTCGAACTCGGACAGGAACAGGTATGCGGGATTCCAGTCAACAAGAACGTTTCCGTAGTCGAACACAATGCTTTTAATCATTTGATACAATGTCTATTATAGTATCATTCATGATGCTGTCCGGAACGGCCAGACCAACTATTTTCATGTAGCCGCTTACGCTCATTAAATACTGCGGCATATCATCGGGAGCAATGGGGTCAACTGCCGGCAGGTCCATACGCAACGGGTCTATGGCGGTACCGTTCTTGAATACGCGGTAGTCCAGATGCGGACCTGTTGCCGTACCTGTCATTCCCACATATCCTATAAGCTGACCCTGCGATACGTGTGTACCTACGCTGATACCGCTGGCAAATCCCCTAAGATGCATATACTCTGTAGTATAGGTGGAGTTGTGCTTTATCTTGATATAGTTGCCGCCGCCTTTGCTGTCCCAGGCACGGGCGGTTACCACTCCATCACCTACCGAATATACTGGAGTGCCCGACGGGGCAGCGTAATCAACGCCGTGATGTGCGCGTACAATCTTCTTTATAGGATGCAGGCGGGCGTTTGAGAACTTTGAACTTATGCGGGTATAACTCAGAGGGGCTTTCAGGAAAGCGCGCCTGAGGCTGGTGCCGTTCTCGTCAAAGTACTCTCCGCGGTCGCTCTGGTAATTGTATCGGAAGGCATAATGGTCTGTGCCAGATGTGATGAAATTGGCGGCCAGAACCTCGCCTGTGGCCACTCTGACGCTGTCAGCATAGAGTTCCTGATAATAGACCGAGAATGAGTCACGCCTTTGGATTCCAAAGAAATCTATCGTCCAGGAATAGATATCGGCCAGCATTCCGGCCAGATCAGGTGCGGCTCCATTATCAATCATTGCGTTCCAGAGTGATGACTCTATACTGCCGCTGATATAGTTCAGGACGGTATCCACATCGATTGAGCCCAAGTAACTGTAAATGCTGTCAGTCAGTGAATAGACTGCATAATCTGTCTTATTGATGTCATAGACAAAATACCTGGCTATTGCTGTTGAATCCTGGTCACGCAGAATATGATACGGCTTGCCCGACTGCATCTTGCGTACGCTCCAGGTCTCCTGCGATGCCTTTTCCAGATGGTAGATGGTCTGTGAAGATACATCGTAACGGTATAGAATTGTGGAGAGCAGTTCATTGCGCCCTATCACTCCATCCTCAACATCCAGACTGTCTATGTTGATTCCCCAGCGCATTGTCGGCTCTGGTACAGGTTCAACAGCCTCCACGGGCTCGGTTTCAGACACATTGGCATTCTGTTTGCAAGACAGCGTAAGGGCTATCAATGCTGTCAGAACAATTATATGGTACCGGAAAAACCTCATCCCTCAATACCTTCAAATCCTTTGATAATCTCCTGGTTAAGTGCATCGCTTACCGGAACAAGCGGCAGACGCATCACGTTCTCAAGCTGTCCGCGGCTGGACATCAGGGCCTTGACTCCGCAGGGACTTCCCTCGCGGAACATAAGTCCGTACAGGGGCGAAAGTTGCTTCTGGATCTGCTCTGCATCGGCAAATTTGCCCTGCATTGTAGCGTGAATCAACTCACCGAAACGCTTGGGTATGGCATTGCCTATCACTGAGATAACGCCCGATGCACCACTGCGAATAGCCTCCATTGCCAGGCTGTCGTCACCAATGATCACATGGAATCCTTCAGGGGCACCGGCAATGATCTCCCTGACCTGGTCCATATTGCCCGATGCCTCCTTTATGCCAATCACGTTACTGAACTCACGTGCTATGTGCAGCGTGGTCTGTGCGGTCATATTTACTCCTGAACGACCGGGAACGTTATATAATATTATGGGCTTTGCCGATGCCTTGGCAATCTCGGCAAAATGGCGGTAGATACCCTCCTGTGAAGGCTTGTTATAGAAAGGAACAGCGCTCAGAATAGCGTCTACGCCGTCTAACTGATAATTCTTTATCTGGTCTACAACTGTTGCGGTGCAGTTGCTGCTGCATCCCACCATGATCGGGATCCGGCCGTTAACCTGAGCCGTCACGCTCTTTATAACCTGCAGACGCTCTGCATCGGACAGTGTCGGAGTCTCGGCTGTGGTACCCAGAACGCACAGGTGGTCAACGCCTCCTGCCATCAGGTTTTCAACTATTGAATGCAGACTATCGTAGTCAATCTTTCCGTCTTTGCAGAACGGAGTTACAAGGGCAACGCCCAATCCCTTAAAAGGGTAAGAGTAATTCATTGGTTGTTATTGAAGGTTTTTCATTAATCATTTCCAGAAACTCATTCTCCGAGACCAGTCTTACGCCCAGCTCCTGAGCCTTCTCGCGTTTGGCGGGTCCCATGTTGTCACCGGCCAGCACAAATGATGTCTTGGCCGATATGCTGCCGGAGTTTTTGCCTCCGTGACGCTCTATGAGCGCCTTGTATTCATCGCGTGAGTGGTGGTTGAACACACCGCTTATCACAATTGTCTTGTCTTTTAGCAAGTCCGATCCTCCCTCCTGCTCCTCCTGAGCCAGTTCCATCTGCAGGCCGAACTCCTTGAGCCGGTTAACCAGCTGGCGGCTGCGCTCATCGGCAAAGAAAGAGACAATGCTCTGCGCAATCCTGGTGCCAATCTCGTTTACGGCAGTGAGTTGCTCCATAGTGGCGTTCTCAAGCGACTCCATAGACTTGAATGCGCGTGCCAGTATCTTGGCCACGGTCTCGCCTACAAACCTTATGCCTATGGCAAACAGCACCCGCTCAAACGGAACATTCCTGGAGTCCTCTATGCCGTGCACAATACTTACGGCCGATTTCTCTCCCAGTCCCTCCAGACGGCAGATGTCCATTGCCTTAAGTGTGTAAAGGTCTGCAATATCCTTTATAAGACCAGCCTGGTAGAACAGGTCTATGGTCTCGGTGCCAAGACCGTCTATATTCATGGCCTTACGGCTAACAAAATGCTCTATTCGGCCCTTAATCTGCGGCGGGCAGCTTATGGCGTTGGGGCAATAATATGCAGCCTCACCTTCATATCGTATCAGTTTGGTTCCGCACTCAGGGCATACATCGGCAAACTTGACAGGATCACCCATAAGCAGGGAGCGTGAATCCAGGTCAACCGCCGTGATCTTGGGAATAATCTCACCGCCTTTCTCTACATATACCATATCGCCTATATGCAGGTCCAATCCCTTGATTATGTCGGCGTTATGCAGTGTAGCACGCTTAACAACCGTTCCTGACAGCTGTACGGGATCCAGGTTTGCAACCGGAGTAACGGCTCCTGTACGCCCTACCTGATACGATACGCTGTTAAGACGTGTCAGCTGCCTCTCTGCCTGGAACTTGTACGCAATGGCCCAGCGCGGTGACTTGGCCTTGAATCCTAAGTTGCGCTGCTGCCTTAACGAATTTACCTTGAGCACAATGCCATCGGTTGCAACCGGAAGGTTCTTACGTTCTATGTCCCAATAGTTTATATAGTCAAGCACCTCATCAATTGTGGTGCATTTCTTCATGTGGTCCGATACCTTGAAACCCCATTTCTGTGCCTCCATCATGTTCTCATAATGGCCGTCACAAGGCAGTTGCTCACCCAGCAGATAATAGAGGTATGAATCCAACTGGCGACGGGACACCTCCTGCGGGTTCTGCAGCTTGAGTGTGCCAGATGCCGCATTGCGCGGATTGGCAAACAGAGGCTCCTCCTGCTGCTCACGCTCGGCGTTAAGACGCTCAAACGATGTCCAGGGCATGAGCACTTCTCCACGAATCTCAAAGTTGCTGGGATAACTGCCTTTCTGGAGTACCAGAGGCACGGATTTGATAGTGCGGACATTATCGGTCACGATATCGCCCTTTACTCCGTCGCCGCGGGTTACAGCCTGAACCAGCTTGCCGTCCTCATAAATAAGGGATATTGAAAGACCGTCATACTTAAGCTCACAGCAAATCTCAAAAGGCTCATTGAGCAGTCCGCTTACGCGCTGAAAGAAATCCCGCACCTCCTGCTCATTGTAGGTATTGTCCAGTGAGAGCATGGGATAACGGTGCCCGGCCTGCTCAAAACCCTTGCTCAGGTCACTTCCTACTCGCTGTGTGGGGGAATTCTGGTCGTAAAGTTCAGGATGACGTTCTTCCAGGTCAATCAGCTCATGCATAAGCTGGTCGAACTCAATATCGGAGATGACAGGAGCATTCTGCACATAGTACAGATTGTTGTATTTATGCAACAACTCACGCAGCTCCAATATCCGTTCGGTTTCGCTCATTATTAGACCCAGTCTTGAAAGTACCGTTTTCAGACCGCGAATTTACGCATATTTTTGTAATTTTGCAGGCGTTTAGAGTACATATTTATGCGTATAGATATATTAACTGTATTCCCTGAGATGCTTGAGAGTTTCTTTAACTGCTCAATGATGGCACGCGCCCAGAAAGCCGGTCTTGCCGAGATACATCTGCACGACATAAGGGACTACACAACCGATAAGCACCACAAGACCGATGACTACCCCTTTGGAGGCTGTGCCGGCCTTGTAATGAAGATAGAACCAATAGACCGTCTGATAACCGACCTCAAGTCACAGCGGGAATACGACGAGGTAATATACACATCGCCCGACGGAGAGCAGTTCAACCAGAAGACCGCCAACAGCCTATCCCTGCTGAACAACATAATCATCCTGTGCGGTCACTATAAAGGAATAGACTACCGAATCAGGGAACACCTGATAACCCGCGAGATAAGCATCGGAGACTACGTCCTGACCGGAGGAGAACTGGCCGCCGCCGTAATGACCGACAGCATAGTCCGCCTCATACCCGGAGTCCTGTCCGATGAGCAGTCCGCCCTCTCAGACTGCTTTCAGGACAACCTCCTGGCTCCGCCAGTCTACACACGTCCCGCCGACTACAAAGGCTGGCGCGTCCCCGATGTCCTCCTCTCCGGCAACCAGACACTTATAGACGATTGGGAATTCCAGCAATCCATTGAACGCACCAAGCGCCTCCGCCCAGACCTTTTGAAGTGATGAAACTCCGTCTCCGTAAGTTTCTGGATTATGATGATACCTACTCTCTAAAGGTATCGCAATGCTGATGATTATCATCGGCCATGCCTTCAACGGCTATCCCAGGACCCATACAGGATACTTCTATCCCGGATGGTTTGACAGTCTGCATATAGAACTCTGGGCTGCAATGGGAGTATCAATATTCTTCTTGCTGTCAGGTTACGGCATGTTTCTGGCTCTTGACAATCGTCAGGGCTCCATTGACATGAAATATGTCATATCAAAGGTCCGAAAGTTGTTTGTTCCGCTTCTGGTCTATTGGTGTATTGAAACAGTGACGCTGCTCATATTCAACCGTCCGGAACTTACCACGCACATATTCAGGGAGATATTCACGTTCTCTATGCATCCCGACGTTGAAAACTGGTTCTTCAAGGTGATTGTACCGGCATACATCATCATGTTCGGCCTGTTCATGATCAGGATTCCCGGAGTTGTCAGAGTTATACTGCTGTTCACAATGACGGCAATCTACATTATGGTACTGCGCTGGGCAGGATTCGGACTATGGTGGTATGATACCATACTTGCATTCCCACTTGGCTCATTGGTTGCTTATCGCAGGGAACTGTTTGAAAAGATGCCTCCGCTTACCATTTGCCTGGTATGCATAGCCTTGATGGCATCAATATGCCTGTTCCACTTCAACTCAATAGTATTCAATGCAATAGCCCCTTTCATGTTCATATACCTGATACGGGTGGTCAATATAAACAACAAGCTGTTGAACTTTATTGGAGTCAACAGCTTCCTGTTCTATTTCATTGAATGTCCTGTGTTGGATGAAATCGTAAAGTTTTCTTACTGCAATTTCCCTCTCTACTGCCTCCTGGCAATATGCGTCACATACGTGCTGACCTGGTTTGTCAAACTTGCAGTGCTCCGATAATCTCCTGAATGGAACTGAATCCGTGGCGCTCCAGGTAATCGGCAATGCCGTCAATGACTTTCTCTGATATTGAGGGATCAATAAAGTTGGCTGTGCCAATCTGTACGGCCGATGCCCCCGCAAGCAGGAACTCAATTGCGTCTGTTGCACTACAGATACCACCAAGTCCAATGACAGGAATTTTTACCGCCTTAGCAGTCTGCCACACCATACGCAGGGCAACCGGTTTGACAGCAGGTCCACTCATACCACCTGTAATGGTTGAAAGTATAGGCTTACGCTTCTCTGCATCAATGGCCATACCCAGCATAGTGTTGATGAGCGATACGCTGTCAGCCCCCGCACCCTCCACAGCACGGGCAATCTCAGTAATATCGGTAACATTGGGCGAAAGCTTGACAATCAGAGTCTTATCATAAACCTTACGGACAGCAGCCACAACCTGCGCTGCGCTCTCAGGATTAACGCCGAACGCCATACCGCCCTGCTTGACATTAG
Organism: uncultured Bacteroidaceae bacterium; assembly: GCA_905235565.1. GTDB lineage: Bacteria > Bacteroidota > Bacteroidia > Bacteroidales > Bacteroidaceae > Colenecus. Next base: position 20,030 of record CAJOLR010000015.1, read on the forward strand.
GGCATGAGATATTGAGTTCAATGGCCGGTATGTCATCAAGAGTATTGATAATGCCGGCTGTCTGGACGTAATCATCAATACAGGAACCGGAAACATTGACTATGATATTTGTCTGGATTTTTTCAATCTCAGGATAGATATGGTCCACAAAGTAGTCAACACCCTTGTTCTGGAGTCCAACGGCATTGAGCATACCGGAAGGAGTCTCCGCCATACGCGGATAAGGATTGCCCTGACGCGGATTGAGAGTGGTACCTTTTACAATAATGGCACCCAGACGGCTGATATCCATAAAATCTGCATACTCGGTTCCGTATCCGAACGTGCCCGATGCCGTCATCACCGGATTCTTGAGCTCCAGTGAACCTATCTTAGTATTCAGTTGAACCATTTCAGTCTGTCAATTTCAAAAACCGGACCCTCTTTACAAACACAAACGTTACCCTGATCGGCGGTATCCTCAACACAGCACAGGCAAGCCCCTATTCCGCAAGCCATACGGTGCTCCAGGGAAACCTCACAGGCTATCTCATGCTCGCGTGCCCATCGGGCCACAGCCTTAAGCATAGGCGTAGGACCACAGGCATAAATGCGGTCAAACGCCTCACTGTCCATAAGCAGGCTGTGATTGGTTACAAAACCCTTCTCGCCGGCCGATCCGTCCTCGGTTGTCATGAACAGGTCACCGTATTTAAGGAACTCCTCCTGGCGCAGGATCAGTTCCCGGGTACGTCCTCCAAACAGAAATGTAGGTCTGATGCCATGATCGGCAAACTCCTGCCCTAAGAACAGCAGAGGTGCCACACCGACTCCGCCTCCAATCAGCAGAGGCTTGGCAACATGAGTACTGCGATAATTGAAACCGTTGCCAAGCGGCAACAGAACGTTTACGCTGTCTCCAGCCTTAACATCTGCCAGAGACTTAGTGCCCTCTCCCACAATCTGTATCAGAAATTCCACAAGATTGTTTGTGCGGTCTACGGAATGTATGGAGATTGGTCTGCGCAGCAACACTTTATGAGATGGAACCTGGAGTTCGGCAAACTGTCCGGCTACCATATCAGGCAGCTCTCCGGGGTATTGCAATGTAAGCAGTGTGGCACTAGGACCGACCAGGTTGTTATCGGCCACCACCATATCTGTCTGGAACTTTTTCATAAATTATCCGATGTAGCCGCGAAGATAATAAAAAAGGTGCAACCTTAGAAGGCTGCACCGTGATTAGTTATAGGTTGTATAGTAATCAGTATTCCTGTACGTTCTTGAAATCGCGCCACTCCAGACGTCTTTTATAGTTCATAACCTGACCTCTGGGTACATAAAGCCTGGCATTCTGCTTGACGGCATCATCAAATACTGTGGGGCTGCAGTGAGGAGGCCACATGCCGTGAGAATTTACAAGCGTCAGTTTGGGGCAGTTCTTGAATGAGTCTGCTCCAAGAATCCTTACGTTACCTCCCAACTCCACCTCTTCAAGAGATGTGCAGTTCTTGAATGCAAAGTCGCTGATAGCTGTTACAAAATTTCCAATATTGATTTTCTTAAGGAAACTGTTATCCGTGAATGCATCAGTACAGATGATTGCAACTTCCTCGGAGATTACATAATCTGTGGTTTCTTTCTTGGCAGGATACTTGATAAGCATCTTGTTATCCTTACTGAACAGAACTCCATTAACCTCCTTATAAGACTGGTTATTTTCATTCACGGTAAATTTCTTGATGCCGGAACAACCTTTGAATGCATCATTGACTATACGCAGCACACTGTACGGTATATCAATTGATGAAACTTCGGTGCAATTATAGAAAGCATTCTGGTCAATTTCAACCACACGGAAAGTAAAGTCATCATTCTCGCCGGTAGTTATGAAAGAAGGAATACTGATATCTCCCTTGTAGCCGCTTGGACCGTCGTCATAATTCTTTCGGCCTCCCGTTCTGTCCCAAGTAAGGGTTACATTTCCGAAATTGTCCAGAATCTTGTAACAAAGAGTAGTGCCGTTATTGTATTTTACAGTAACAATCTGATCTTCTACTTTTGCATCCAGCTGTTTAACCATCAGTGTCTGCCAAACCTCTTTCTGATTTGTTTTTGATGTTTGTTTGCTAGAACGGCAACCGGCAAAACAAAGGGTAGAAACCAGTACAATAAATAGATATTTTTTCATAATCTTTTAGTATTATTGGTTTGTTATTAGCAAATATAAACATCAAAAACTAAAAAATCAAAAAAACGGTATTATTTTTTTAAATCCGGTGAAAAATTTTGATAAGTGCCGTCTTCAAAAAATATTACTACCTCTTTTATTTTCTTTTGGCAGCTGTCCGATGAGAGGCTTGTTTTATCACTAACATACTTATTATTAGGATTTTTGCGCATTGAGGCAACTGGTTTTTCCTTTTTGAGGTTTGAAAATCCGGAATTATCACGGATATTGGGCTGAAATACGCTGTTCTCAATGCCCGGGAAAAGGGGATAATCATGCTCCGGATTCTGACTTGGAGCCGATGTCTCTCCAAAAGCATTACCTTTTCCATATAATAGCCATTCCAGATCAACTTGCGGAAAACCTTCATGTACTGCCATGATTATTTTAAGGCTGGGTTCATTCCTTCCGTTCAGGATATGTTGCAGTGTCGCCCTTTGAACACCGATGGCATTAGCAAACTGTGTTGGGGAACAGTTAAGCATTTGCATCAATTCTATCAGTCTTTCCTTCATTTGTTTTTGGCGTTTTTATCGCAGGAACAAATGTATAACAATTTTATGTATCAACCAATAAACTAATTGTAAAATACATTTGTATTGAAACAAATGGAGTGAATACAAATGTAACCTAAGAATATTCAACATCCAAATATCTATAACAACCCATTATGGAAATGGTATGAATAAAGGTTTGAATTTATAGTGTAATATATTGGTATTATTTGGATTATTCGCCTTATATATTTGCTGGAGCCGCACAAGTTTCGGTTTTGTATGGAATCTGTGTTATTGTTAATTCTTAAGTTTAAGTGCTTTGATATAAATACTCTGATTTATAATATATTATGATAAAAATCATTATTTGTATACAGTTTTGCATAAGATTTACCGCTCACGGGAATGGCCAAAACCAGATACTTATTAATAGAAACAAATGTGTACATAACCAGAGATACACTTAAGTCGCTGTTATGCTTGTGTGACGATGAAATATACAAATGTATATGCTAATTATAGTTAAAAGAGCGTATGCCGACAAACATGAAATCACATAATCGCTGAGATTTCATTTTTCGTCGGCAATATGTACAGTTGTGCGGAAAAAAGGTCTTGTATTAAGGATAAATCAGTGCAAAATGAGATAAAGAAGCTCTCTGAGTAGCCCCTCGCTGGCATTTGAGGTAGTTTCTACCCCTTTTGACTTAGCATCATATTTTCTGATTGTGTTAATTATGTTCATGGTTTGTGTTGCGGTATAATTCCTCATACCGGTAATATAATCCCGCACAGCCCATGTATTCTTAAGGTCCAGTTGATCGGCTATACCACGGTCTGTCTTGTCAGGTGCATAGAAAGCCAGCATCAGATTGGCAAAATACGGGAAAATGGCGGCAGTGACCAGTTGCATGGGGTACATCTTGGGGTTGCTTTCATAATACGATGCAATCTGGTTGGCCTTAAGGATGCTCTTGTTGATAATAGCATCCTTGAATTCAAATATATTGAAGTCTTTGCTTATTCCTACCCTCTCTTCTATATAATCCGGGGTTATCTCTTTCTGGTCATCGGCCAAACCTGTAACCAGTTTGTTGAGTTCTCCGTTCAGGCGGCTTAAATCTGTCCCCACTGACTCACATATCATCGATATTGCCTTAGGTGACATCTTGAGGCGGCGTTCTTCAAGGAACTCTTCTACAAACTGTGGCAGAGCCTCGTCCCTGACCTTCTTTGATTCAAACAATACTCCCTCCTTTTCAATCACGGCTACCACTTTCTTGCGTCGGTCCAGAGAACCGTTCTTGTGGCAGAAAACTAATATTGTGCTTATTTGAGGATGATGCAAGTATGCTGTCAGGATTTCGGACGGTGATGCGGGAGCGGTATCGGAATCCTTTTTCATCAGGTGTTGTGCCTCTTTGACAATGATTACCTGCCTGTCGGCCCCCATCGGGTATGCTCTGGCTCTCTGAATCACATCATTCATTGTCGTTTCATTGCCGTATATCACTATCTGGTTAAAATCCCTTGCCTCTTCAGGAAGTGCGTTATCCCTAATATAGTCAGATATTGAATCTATAAAGAAGCCCTCATCGCCCATAAGATAATATATAGGCTTGTAGATCCCTGATTCGAGATCTTTCATGATCTGACGGTATGCTGAACCCGATGTTGCCATTCCAAATCCTTTTATTAACTTAGCGGCATCATAAATGCCCTTTATAATTTCAGTCGTCTACAAAGATATGATTCATAATCTGAATTTACCACCTTTTGAACCGAAAATATCCGAACAGGATGGTAAAACCACAATTTGGGACCCTGTTCGCAAACGTTGGACAGCATTTACCCCCGAAGAAAATGTGCGTCAGGCATTTGTTTCATACCTGGTTAACCATAAATCATATCCGATGTCACATATAGCCAATGAACAGGCTATAGAACTTAACGGAATGAGCCGCCGTTGCGATTCTGTCATATATGACAAGACGGGTCAACCAAGAGTAATCGTAGAATACAAGGCTCCTTCTGTAACCATCTCACAGAAAGTATTTGACCAGATTGCCCGATACAACCTGGTCTTGCATGTGGATTATCTGATAGTCACAAACGGATTGAAGCATTACTGCATTAAAATGGAATATCCCACAGGAAAGTACATATTCCTGCAGGATATTCCGGATTATCCGACTATATAACTTACTCCTCGTCGGCGGCAGCCTTGCGGGTACGACGCTTTGGGGCCTCAACATGCTTAACCTCCTCCTTTACGCCGGCCAGTTCTGGATCTATCATTATACGTCCGCAGTACTCACATACGATGATTTTCTTGCGCATACGTATATCAAGCTGACGCTGAGGCGGAATCTTGTTGAAGCAGCCTCCGCAAGACTCACGCTGTACATAAACTATACCCAGTCCGTTACGGGTATTGTTACGTATACGACGGAATGACTGCAGAAGACGCGGTTCGATGTTCTGCTCAAGAACCTTGCACTTTTCACGCAGTTTCTCTTCCTCCTGGCGATTCTCTTCTATAATCTCATGGAGTTCGGACTTTTTTATCTCAAGATCCTGTTTCTTCTCTTCAACAAGAGCCTTGTTGCTTTCAATATCCTCTTTCTTGGCATTGATTGCAGCTGTAAACTCACGGATACGTTTTTCTGCCAGTTCAACCTCCAGATTCTTGAACTCAATCTCCTTGTTGAGTGAATCAAACTCACGGTTGTTGCTTACATGATCCTGTTGCTCCTGATATTTTGCTATTGCAGTCCTCGAAACCTCAATAACGTTCTTGTTCTCAGCAACACCCTTTGTCATGTCCACGACATCGGCACTTGCCTTTTCGATACGTGTGGTCAGACCTGCAATCTCATCCTCAAGGTCCTGAACCTCAAGGGGCAGCTCGCCGCGCAGTGTCTTGATCTTGTCTATCTCGGTCAGCATTGACTGAAGCTGATACAGAGACTGGAGTTTCTCTTCTACAGAGTACTCGCTGGGGTCTTTCTTAGTGTTTGTAGCCATAATTATATGTGTTTATGTTTGTTATCCTATGTAATAGTTTATCGGATTCGTCTTGTTTACGGTTTTAAGCACTCTCAGTTCGGGGAATGACTCCTTAAGGATGTCGGCAATCAGGTCAACCGTGAATTGCTCGCTCTCAAAGTGGCCGGTCTCTATCAGCTTGACAACCCCGTCATAACCAAAGAAACGGTGATATCCTATCTCACCGGTCATGAAAGCATCAGCCCCCTGCTCCACTGCCTTATCAGTCAGGAACGCGCCGGATCCTCCGCAAACGGCCATACGCTTTATGGGGCGGCCAAGTTCTCCGTTATGCCTTATGCATGTCACGCAGAACTTCTCCTTAACCAGATCCAACAACTGCTTTTCGGTCAAAGACTTGGGGAATCGGCCGATAATACCGGCACCGTTACCGTCGGACTGCTCATCCAGAGGTTTTACATCGGTCAGTCCCAGAACGTTCGCTATGCGCAAGTTTACGCCTTTGCTGGCGTTGTCCAGGTTGGTATGGCTGGCGTAGATGGTTATTCCCACGCGTACTGCACTCATCACGATGCTTCCTATGCTGTCATCAGTAAGACGTTTTAGCGGACGGAACAGCAGCGGATGGTGCGAAATGATCATATTGCATCCGTTATTGATGGCCTCGTCAACCACTTGACGGGTCACGTCCAGACACAATAAAACCCCTGAAACTTCGGTCTCTGTAGTTCCAACCTGCAAGCCTGAATTATCGTAATCATCCTGCAGTGGCAGAGGCGCGAAACTCTCAAGGGCATCAATTACCTCCCTGATTTTCATCACCGTTATATCTTATCTTCTGCAAAGATAAGCATAAATTGACAATTGACAATTGACAATTGACAATTAATACCAACTCACCTGCATAAAAAAGATTGCCACGCACCGCATGGCAATTCTCTATTCTCAATTATAAAGTGATATTGGGCTTAAATCAAGCCCAATATCACTTTGTATGAGTGTACCTCATCGGGATCGCCCAGCTCCTTGCCCGGAGTGTCGGACAGCTTGACGCAGCGGTAGACGTGCTGGCGGGGGTTGACCTGGAAGGTCTTGAGCTTCATTACGATGTTGAGCGGATCTACGGTGCCGACATCGTTGGTCAGGTTGGTGCCGATGCCGAATGATACCTTTATCCTACCCTCAAAGTACTTCTGGATGGCCAGGGCACGGTCAAAATCAAGAGCGTCGCTGAACACTATTGACTTTGTCATGGGGTCTATGTGGTATGACTCGTATTTGGCTATGATCTTGTCGCCGAACTCAAACGGATCGCCGCTGTCATGACGGACGCCGTCATAGAGTTTGGCCATATCGAGCGAAAAGTTACGCAGGAACACGCGTGTTGTGAAGCAGTCAGGCAGCATTGTACCCATGTTGCCGCCAAATATCCGGGCCCAGTTGCACATAACGTAGTAGTTTGCCTCCTTGGGGCCCATGAAAGCGGCCGTAGCCATCATAAGTTCGTGAGCCATGGTGCCTATCGGCTTAAGGTCCGGACGGATTGACTGGTATTTCATTGCGAAATATACGGTCGATGAGCCGATGAAATACTTGGCATGGCGTGTCAGGTAATCTGTTACATGATCCTCAACCTCACGTGAGTAGCGGCGGCGCATACCGAAGTTTGCAAATCTGAGCTTGTTCTCATTCGATATGGCGACCTTCTTTTCCAGGTGGCTGTCTATGTATGCCCAGTCCGGCTCGGTTTTCTCATATATCTTGTAATATACCTCCGATACCGTACTCAGAATGGGGATTTCATACAGCGTGACCTTGTAGATAAGGTCTTTTGCCTCAATGTGCAGGTGACCATCCTCATCAAGTGACAGGTCGATTATATCGGCATTGAACCTGAAGCCTTTGAGCCACTCAAAATAGCACTGAGGTATGAAATAAATATTGGAGAGGCACCATTTGAACTCCTCGTCGGTAAGGGCCAGAGTCTCCAGTTTCTTGAACTCCTTGCGCAAAAGGTCCACAAACTCTGGCGTGAACTTCATGCCGTTGCGGTCATTGAAACTGAATGTGCCTATACCCTCGGGGGTGGTCCGTTGGTAATAGTATGACATGGAGAATTTGTAGAGGTCATTCTCCAGCACACTTCTTACAATAGTGCTCTCCATAAAATACTTATTTATAAATCTTTATATTATTCTCATTCATGTAGGTGACAAGGGGCTCATTGCTCTCGATGGATGCTACACCCTCCAGATAGACAGAGAGTTCGAAACCTACCTCCTTGCTCAGACGAACAAGATTCTTGAGGGTTTCCAGAACGCAGTATTCGGCAGCGATACCGCATACTACAACCTTATCACCTTTTACAAATAGATCCTGATTGTTTCCCTTAGTATTCTCAAACTGGCCGTACTCCTCCTTGTCCTGGGCCATACCCTTGGGCAAGAACTCAACGTTATCAATATTAAGGTTGTCCAGAATGCCGTCAGGCAGAGCAGCGCCTACGGTATAACGTACACAGTGCTGCGGCCAGATACCTCCGTTGGCCTTGAATGAACAGTGGTTCCAGGGGTGCCAGTCAAGAGTGAAATATACTCTGTCAAATGCTGTAAGCTTACTCTTGATGGGATCCACAACGCGGGTACCATCGGTAGCGGGAAGGTTTCCGTCAATGAAATCCTTCTGGAGGTCAACCACTACCATAATGTTTGCGGGTTCACGGTCTGTCATAACTGTCTGTTTCTTGTTTTCTGTGCATGCCACCATTGCCATAATCATGGCTGCAGCGGCAATAAAATGTGATATTTTCATTTCAGTAACTAATGGATTTGATATTGCAAAGGTAGTGTAAATCGCGTAAAGATGTTACTTTTGCATGCAAAAGGTACTATTATGAATAAAACAAAAATTGCTATAGCCATTACAGCCGTGTTATGTATGTCGTGCAGTGAAAACAGAACAAATCCGTTCTTTGAGGAGAGTAAGTTGCCTTATGGCGCTGTAGAGTTTGACAAGATTCAGCCAAGTGACTATCTGCCCGCCTTTGAGGAGGGTTTCCGTCAGTTCAAGGCCGATATAGATGCTGTGGCAGCCTGCCCTGACGCTCCCACGTTTAAGAACACCATCGAGGCCCTGGAGTCAGGCGGTGACCTGCTCACAAGGGTCAGCAGCGTATTCTTTAACCTGATGGAGACCGATGCCGATGACCTGATGAAGGAGACCGAGGAGAAGGTTATCCCCATGCAGACCGAGGCTGACTCATATCTTTATATGAATGATGTCATTTTCAAAAGGATCAAGCAGTTATATGATAATAAAGACAACAGCGGACTGACTACAGAGCAGGTTAAGGTATTGGAAAAATACTACCGCCGTTTTGTAAATGGTGGTGCCCTGCTGGATGCCACGGCAAAAGCCCGTTTCGTTGAGATCCAGAACCGCCTGGGTGAACTCCGCGTCAAGTTTGCCAACAACAATCTGGACGAGGCCAACAGTTATGTACTGAATGTGACCGACATCAAACGTCTGGCAGGTCTGCCTCAGGACCAACTGGAGGCTGCCGCCGCAAGCGCCAGGGATAAAGGTCTGGAAGGATGGGCATTCAACATTCAGAAACCCTGCTGGATACCGTTCCTGCAGTACTGCCAGGACCGTAGCCTGCGCGAGCAGATGTACAAGGCTTACTACAGCCGCGGCAACAACAATAACCAGTTTGACAACAAGGCTATTGTAAAGGAGATGCTTACCCTGCGCCTTGAGATGGCCAAAATGCTTGGTTATGAGACGTTTGCAGATTATAAACTGGTGGACCGCATGGCCAAGACCCCGCAAGCCGCATACGACCTGCTCATGGAAATATGGCAATATGCTGTTCCGCAGGCCAGGCTCGAGCGTGACGAGATGCAGAAGATCATTGATGCCGAAGGCGGCAAGTTCAAGCTGGAGGCATGGGACTGGTGGTATTACGCCGAGAAACTTCGCAAGCAGAAATATGACCTGGATGAGTCACAGCTGATGCCCTACTTCAGCCTGGACAACGTACGCAAAGGCTCATTCATGGTTGCCGAGACCCTCTTTGGCATCAAGTTCAAGAAGGTTGAGAACCTGCCCGTCTATAATCCCACAGTTGAGACCTGGGAGTGCCTGGATGCTGACGGCAGCCATCTGGCATACTTCTACACCGACTGCTTTGTACGCCCCACCAAGCGTCAGGGTGCATGGATGACCAACTTTACCGATGAGTACAAATACGGCAGCCGCAGCCAGCGCCCCACCATAGTGAACGTATGCAACTTTTCACTGCCTACCGACACCCTGCCCTGCCTGCTTTCCATAGACGATGCACGCACCGTATTCCACGAGTTCGGACACGCTCTGCATGGAATGTTGACACAGTGTCATTATCCTGCCGTCAGCGGTACAGCCACACCTAATGACTTCGTGGAGATGTGCTCACAGATAATGGAACATTGGGCCATAGATCCCTCAATATTAAAGCAGTACGCATTCCACTACAAGACCGGAGAGCCTATCCCCGACGCTCTGATTGAGAAGATGCAGAATGCCGGACACTTCAATACCGGATTTGAGACCGTAGAGCTGGTAGGAGCCGCCCTGCTGGATATGGAGTACCATATGCTCAAGGACTACTCCGGTTTTGATGACCAGAAGTTTGAGGATGAGATATCGGCCAAACTTGGAATGATACCCGAGATTGAGTACCGTTACCGCGGCACATTCTTCAACCACATATTCAATAATGACTATTGCGCAGGCTACTACAGCTATCTCTGGGCCGAGGTCCTGGACTGCGATGCTTTCCAGTGCTTCCAGGAGGAGGGCCTCCTGAACAAGGAGACAGGCAGGCGCTATCGCCAGAACATACTTGAGAAAGGCGGAAGCGATGACCTGATGGAGCTCTACCGCCGTTTCCGCGGCAGCGACCCCAAGACCGAGGCAATGTTACGTAACCGTGGACTGATTAAATAAAAGACTATAAACATGACATTTACAGGTATTCTGTTCCTCATCATTGCGACCATTCTGACCGCAATGTTCTCTATTGTATTCAAGATATTTCACCGTAAGGATATCGATGCCGACCAGGCCATTTTCTTCAATTACCTGACCGCTTTTATTCTGGGAGTTCTGTTCTCGCTGAACGGTGAAGCAGTTGTAAACCCGTTGAAAGCCGACTGGCTGGTTGACGTAATCATACTGGGATTCATCTTCATGGCCGGAATGGTGATGCTGTCGGCCTCCACACGACGTGTAGGCGTGGCAATATCGACTGTATGCAGCCGGGCATCGATGGTAATCCCCATCATAGTCTCATATCTGCTGATTGACGGCAGCGCCAGGCCCAAATGGCTGCTTATCTGTCTTGTGCTGGTGGCCATGACCCTTACCATCTGGACCGATAAGCCCGAAGGCGGTCACAAATACACTCTGCCGGACATTCTGGCCCCAGTTACCGTGTTCCTTATGTTCGGCGCCAGCAACGCCTATCTTAAAGTCCTGCAGCACCGCGTAACCGTAAATGATACCGCTGCCGGCCTTTCAGAGCAGGTAATCAACAGCGAGATATCGCTTGTGACTGCATCGGTCTTCTTTGTGGCGATGCTCATGTGCATATACTCGTTCTTAAAGAAGGGACAGGACGGCAAGCGCTCTCCCCTGCTCCTCAAGAATGTCATCGGAGGCGTGGTACTGGGTTTTGTGAACTATTTCTGCACCTACACCCTGATGCTCTCAATGAAGACCATAGACTCATCCTTCCTGTTCCCGGTGCACAATATCGGAATCGTAGCCATCGGAGCAATTGTAGGCTGGCTGGCCTTCAACGAAAAACTGAGACCGCACCAGATACTGGGTATAGTACTTGCCGCGGTCTCAATAGCCCTACTCTGTATTTAATCGAATATCAGTTTTACGCCCAGCTGGAGGTACCAGCAGTTGGAGTTGGATTTATCCATATCGAAGGTCTTGGAAACAAGGCCTTCTTTGTTTGTTGCCATTGTAAACTGCGGATAGCCATCGGCATCAGTGCCCTTATACTCAAGCAGTCTGGCGTTGTTGCATGCAGCAGGAGTCTGCATCACTCCCCACTTGCTGTTAAGAAGGTTGCCTACGTTCATAATGTCAAGTGACAGCTGCAGAGTCTCGTTGTTGCGTTTGGAGCCTCTCAGAGCACCCACATTGAAGTTCTGGGCCAGATGCAGGTCAAAGCGGTTGAGCCACGGCATACGTGCGGCGTTTGCATCGGCATACTGGCCCTTATGGCTGCTCAGGTACTTGTCCTGGTTTACAAAATCCCAGAAAGCCTGCTGCTGAGCAGCTGCAGTAACAGTTCCGTTGTCTACAAAATGTACCTCATCCTTACTTGCCGGAATCCAAATCAGGTCATTTGTGATTCCGTCACCGTTCATATCATTTGTATACGTATAGCTGTATGTACCAGCCGTATATCCGGTGTAGAACACTCCCACCTCGGTACTCATAAACCTGTTTTTGGAGTAACCGATGCGGTATGTAGCCATAGCCGACAGTTTATCCGGAATGACATAGGCCGATGGGCGCAGAACCAGTTCGTTGGGGCTGTTTACGTTCACATCATTGCTCCAGGCCGAATTGAGTGCTGATCCCTTCATATCCTGCACGGACATTGAAACCTGATGGATGTATGAGAGTTCAGCCCTGAGACCGTAAACAGGTTCAGCCTTAAGGGTACCGCCCAGAGACCAGCCGTAACCCTTGTCCGTATTGCTTATCACCATGGCGCCACCAGACTTGGATACTGTTGAATGAACCGGAGCTACCGTATTGTAATTCACTCTGTTATCGGCACCGGCAAAACGTCCTGCAGCGCCATCGTGAACCTGGTTGTAGTTCTCTATATATACGGCATTGATATCCTTGTTGTATATGCCCTCAACCGATACTGCAAGCGGGAATGCCAGGTCATCGGGCTCATAGTCAATAGCCAGCGAGGTCTTGAATACCTGCGGAAGCTTGAAATCATCCTGAATTCCGGTAATCGATGCACCCTTGAGCACCGGATTGGGGTTTGCTGTCATGGGCAGACCCTGCTGGACAAGATAATTCCTCAAACCGGTTTCGGTATAGAGGAAATTGCCCTGCAGACCGGTCAGGAAGGCATCACCTTCCGTGGGGAACATCACTGTGTTCTGCAGCATACCGCTGCTGTTGGGGATAGTGGCAAAGAAAACCAGAGGAATCCGGCCAGTAAACAGACCTGCACCACCGTGAATAGTCAGAGTACGGGCATCGTCCACATCCCAGTTGAATCCTACTCTCGGTGACAACTGTACGTTTGCCCCGGGCCATTTACCGTTATCTATCACCGGAGCTTTTGGGCCTGTAATCTGTTCTGTTGAATAGAAGTGGCTGGTCCAGTCAAGATTCTTGAATGACTCATTGGTCTGCAGTGGTTCATAATACTGCATATGGTCCGCTCTGAGTCCATATGTAACAGTAAACCTGTCTGTTATATATGACTCAGCCTGGATGAATACTGCTGTCTGGCCGAACGATGTACGTGATGACGGATCATCAATTCCGTCATATGTATATGTAATTCCGAATGCCGCCGGAGCAGCCTGGTTGATGAAATCCTCCAGTGAGTTGTATCGGTAGTAACCAGTTCCGTACATGCGGTAGTTGGTGGCACCCTTCTGATACTGGTAGCTCAGACCAGCCGTAATGGTGCTGTGAGCCAATGTCCAGCGGATATGGTCACTGAAACTATATGTACGCACGTAGTTTCCCGTGCCGTTTGAGAATGCCTCATAACCGGCGCTCATGAATGCGTCACCGTCCTTGCGGATATCGATATGCGGGAACCATGCCGATTCTGAACCTCTAAGATTGCTCACGTCCGATACGCTTGCCGACAGTTTATTGCTCATCTTACCGCTAAGGCGGCTGTTGAGTTCGGCCACGGCAGACCACGCATTATCATTGATACTGAAGCAGTTATTAAGGAATGCATACGAGTTCTTTGAAATGCGGTCCGATGCGGCCTTGGCGCCCACCGTGCTCTTGGCATTGGGAGTGTTCCACTGCCTGTTGCCGGTCCAGTTGTAACGAAGCATCAGGTTGTGGTTGCTGTTTATGTTCCAGTCCAGACGGGCCAGCACCTTAGTATTGGTCTGGTCACCGTTGGTCAGGTCATAACCGCCTGCATCATAACCGTAAGCCTTGAGCGCTGCTGCAAACTGATCCATATCGGCAGCGGTAACACGGCTTATCTTTGCGGCATCATCACCTGTTCCGTCTTGAGAAAGCTTGTATTCAGTAATGGGGCCAGGTGTGGTAACATACTCGGCATTAACAAAATAGAACAGCTTATCCTTAAGTATCGGACCACCTAAGGTGAATCCCACCGTAGTATGGCTGTTGCTCACCCTGTCGCCCAGATCAACGCCGTCAATACGGTTGCCGCGCATCTTCTCATTATGGAAATAGGTGTAAGCTGTACCTTTAAGCGTGTTGGTACCGGACTTGGTGATTACATTAATGCCACCGCCGGTAAAGTTGCTCTGACGCACATCGTAAGGCGCAATTGCCACCTGCATCTCCTCGACAGCATCAATAGATATAGGTGTTCCGCCGCCGGGCAGATCGGCCGAAAGACCAAAGCTATTGTTAAGAACGGCACCATCGATGGTGAGTGTGGTACCGCGACCGTCCCTACCCGCCATAGTGTTCTCAATGCCGCTGTAGGGTGATAGACGCGTATAATCCAGCATGCTGCGGTTAACTGACGGCAGCATCGCCAAGCTCTCACGGGTAAGGTTGTAGGTCTGGCCGGTAAGGGTCTCATTAAAGTGTGTGCTCTCACCGTGAATGGTCACTAAAGGGATATTCATGGTCTCCTCTTTAAGAACCACATTGAAATTGTAATCCTTACCCATAGAGAGCACCACATTATCATAAGCCACATCCTGATAACCCAGGAACGACACCGTCACCAGATATTTGCCTGGCTTCAGGCCCGACAGGGAAAAGATGCCGTACTTATTGGCAACCGCGCCGTAGAAAGCACCCGTCTCATTGTTGGTAACCACCACTGCTGCGGCCTGGAGAGGCTCACCCTCAGAGTCTTTCACTGTACCGCTGATGGATGCGGTTGTGTTCTGTGCCGATGCCCCCACACTGGCAAACAACAACACAAACAGGCACGCAAACCTTAAGAGTCTGAATGACAAACTGCCGGCCATAGCCGAAAAACTGAACTCGGATGTCTTGTTCATGCCCTTGGCACAAACAAGTTTTGCAGGCGCGATAACGCCTGACAGGACTGTTTTAATACTCATAAATTCTTCTTCCATCCAGACTATACTGTCGGTACCGTAATCGCAACGGTTCGGCCTTTCGGCTCGCGGACTCTACCGCCGGTCGGGGAATCACACCCCACCCTGAAGTTTTACGCCTGCAAATTTCCGCTTTCTACCCCATTCCGCCAAGCATTTTCTGCTAAAAAAGGTAAAGTTTATGATAATACACAAGCCAGTTTATGGAGATAGGATCCTTTCTGTAAAATAAAACCGCCCTGATAGTCTCAGGACGAGTCCGGCGTTCAAGAACCTGCGTTATACCCCGCGGCATAAAAAATGGCCCGGAAAACTACCGAGCCATTTTTATAATTCTCAATTCTCAATTAATTCTTAAGGTCAATCTTGAGCTGGAGCTCGTCAAGCTGGGACTGGTCGAGGGGGCCGGGTGCATCCAGCATGACGTCGCGGCCGGAGTTGTTCTTGGGGAACGCAATGCAGTCGCGGATGCTGTCCAGACCGGCGAATATGCTGACAAAGCGGTCCAGACCGAATGCCAGACCGCCGTGAGGAGGTGCACCGAACTTGAATGCATTCATCAGGAAGCCGAACTTGGCCTGTGCCTGCTCCGGTGTGAAGCCTAAGATCTTGAATATGGTAGCCTGCAGCTTGCTGTCGTGGATACGGATGGAGCCGCCACCCACCTCGATGCCGTTGATGACCATATCGTAGGCATTGGCGCGAACGCTTGCAGGATCAGTATCCAGCAGAGGAATATCCTCGGGCTTGGGTGATGTGAAAGGATGGTGCATAGCCATGAGGCGGTTCTCCTCATCACTCCACTCGTACATGGGGAAGTCAATCACCCACAGGCACTTGAACTTGCTCTTGTCACGCAGGCCCAGCTCATCGGCCACCTTAAGGCGGAGCTCGGATAGCTGCTTGCGGGTCTTCATGGCATCATCACCGGAGAGAATCAGGATAAGGTCACCCGCCTCAGCGTTCATTGCAGCCTTAAGCTGCTGCAGAACCTCCTGAGAGTAGAACTTATCGACCGATGACTTGACGCTGCCGTCAGCCTCCACGCGGGCGTAAACCATACCCTTGGCACCAATCTGAGGACGCTTTACATATTCTGTAAGAGCATCAATCTGCTTGCGTGTATATATGGCGGCACCCTTAGCGCAGATACCGCCTATGTATGCGGCGCTGTCAAATACGCCGAATCCGTAGCCCTTGAGCACATCCATGAGTTCCACAAAGTGCATATCAAACCTAAGGTCCGGTTTGTCACTGCCGTAGTACTTCATGGCATCCTGCCAGGTCATACGCTGGAACGGCTCCTTGAAGTCGATGCCCAGGATGCTCTTGAACAGATGCTTGGCCATAGCCTCAAATATCTGCAGGATATCCTCCTGCTCCACGAATGACATCTCGCAGTCAATCTGTGTGAACTCAGGCTGACGGTCGGCACGCAGGTCCTCGTCACGGAAGCACTTGGCAATCTGGAAGTAACGGTCAAAGCCTGCCACCATCAGCAGCTGCTTGAGCGTCTGGGGACTCTGGGGCAGGGCATAGAACTGACCCTGGTTCATGCGCGAGGGCACGATGAAGTCGCGGGCACCCTCGGGCGTGGAGCCGATGAGGATGGGCGTCTCGACCTCCAGGAATCCCTTGTCGTCAAGATAGTTGCGGATGAGGATCGCCATGTCGTGGCGCAACTCCAGATTGCGGCGCACGGCATTGCGGCGCAGGTCCAGATAGCGGTATTTCATCCTCAGGTC